>NZ_CP083240.1 GCF_022836935.1 Ancylobacter polymorphus
AAGCTGAGCTGGCCGTCGACGCGCACCTTCAATTCGTGCCCGTCCTTCTCGAATTCCCAAGCCCACATTCCACCATAGGTCGGCAGGCGCATGTTGATGCAGGTATGGCGCACGAGATCCTGAGGCGTCTCAGGTCTAGCATGGCGGGCAAAGTACGATTTCGCGGCAACGACAGCGAAGCGGACATCCGGCCCGATCCGGACGGAGATCATGTCCTTTGCAACTTGCTCGCCGAAGCGGATGCCGGCGTCGTAGCGTTCGGCGACGATATCGGACAGGCCGTAATCAATGACCATTTCTACCTTGATGTCGGGATAGCCCCGCAAAAATGGTTCGAGCTTTGGCCAGAGGATCGTCTCCGCTGCGTGATCGCCAGCGGTAATCCGGATCGTTCCACCCGGCTTCTCGCGAAACACAGTCACAGCCTCGAGTTCTGCTTCGATCTCATCGAACCGCGGACCGATATTCTGCAAGAGGCGTTCGCCCGCTTCGGTCGGGGAAACACTACGGGTGGTGCGGGTGAGAAGCCTTACGCCAAGCCGCTCCTCGAGTTGGCGCATAGTGTGACTGAGCGCTGATTGCGAAACGCCAAGTTTGGCCGCTGCCCGCGTGAAGCTGCGTTCCCGCGCGACGGCAAGGAAGGCGATCAGGTCGTTAACGTTCGCACGCGCCATTCATGAAGCCTCCTCATAAAATTATAGAAATGGGTGAGCTGCGCTACAAGGCCTGGCGCGAGCTATATTCATGAAGCGTGCTCATAGCTTCATGCAGCAGCCCCCGGCTAATCCCGGCAGGGAGGCTCGTTATTCTATTTCGAACTGCAATCTTCTCCTGGCCCAGTCGATCTCAATTGGGGAGAGATATGAGCACGTTCACCATCAATGGTCGTCCGCACACATTCAACGGCGATCCGGAAATGCCCCTGCTTTGGTACCTCCGGGACGTTGCCGGCATGGTGGGTACCAAGTTCGGATGCGGCCAAGCGCTGTGCGGCGCCTGCACCGTCCATCTGGACGGAGCCGCCGTACGCGCATGCCAGACCCTGGTGGGGGATATTGAGGGCGCCTCGATTACCACGATCGAGGGATTGTCGCCGGACGGATCGCACCCGGTTCAGATCGCGTGGCGCGAGCTGAACGTGGCGCAGTGCGGCTACTGCCAGGTTGGCCAGATCATGCAGGCGGTTTCGCTGCTCAAGGAGACGCCCCGTCCGACGGACGATGAGATCGACGCCGCGATGAGCGGGAACATCTGTCGCTGCGGCACCTATCCGCGCATTCGCGCCGCCGTCAAACTCGCGGCCGGAAGGACAGGCTGATGAACGACATCACAATGCTCCCGCTCCACGAGACACGATCCGGCGGCAGTTCGGGGCTCGCCAATGTGAGCCGCCGCGCCTTCGTGCTCGGGTTGACCGCGGGCGCCCTCGTGCTTACGGCCCGGCTCTCGCCAGCCTCCGCGCAGGAAAAGGCCTATGGCGGCGACGCGATGCCGGGCGGGCTCAAGGAAGATCCGCGGATCTTCCTTGCCATTCAGGCGGACGGCACGGTCGAGCTGCTGTGCCCGCGCGCGGAAATGGGACAAGGCGTCCGCACCAGCTGGGCCATGGTTGTGGCTGACGAGCTCGAGGGCGACTTTGCACGCTTTCAGGTGCGGCAGGCGCCGGGTGATCAAGCCCGCTTCGGCAACCAGAACACCGACGGCTCGCGCAGCATGCGGCATCATTTCGGGCCCCTGCGCCGGATAGGCGCGGCGGCGCGGCACATGCTTCAGGACGAGGCCGCGGCGCGATGGAGCGTTCCCGTCTCGGAGGTCCACGCCGAGCACCACGAAGTGCTGCACCGCGCGAGCGGGCGTCGTCTCGGCTTCGGCGCCCTGGCCGGCGGTGCGGCCACACGCGCGCTCCCGAGCCGGCAGACGCTCACCTTCAAGGCCCCCGACAGGTTCCGCTATATCGGCCGGGACGCCATTTCGCTCGTCGACAACGCGGACATCACGACCGGCAAGGCGGTCTACGGCATCGACGCGCAGATCGCGGGCATGATCTTCGCCGTCGTGGCCCGGGCGCCCGTCCTCGGGGCCAAGGTCAAGAGCTTCGATGCCGGCGAAGCCTTGAAAGTGCCTGGTGTTCTCAAGGTCGTGCCGATCGACGCGCTGAGCATTCCCTCTGCGTTCCAGCCGCTTGGCGGCATCGCCGTCGTCGCCGAGAACACCTTCGCCGCGATCAAGGGCCGCTCGCGGCTCACCATCGAATGGGAAGACGGTCCGAACGGAAGCTACGATTCGGCCGAATACCGCAGCACCATCGAAGCGGTGGCGGCGCAGCCCGGCAAGGTGGTGCGGGACAATGGCAATGTGGATGCCGCACTTGCGCAAGCGGCGAAGCGCGTCGCCGCTTCCTACTACATCCCGCATCTTGCACACGCGCCCATGGAGCCGCCGACGGCCACGGCGCGTGTGACCAGCGAAGCCGCCGAGGTCTGGGCCAGCGTCCAGGCGCCCGAGGCGATCCGGGCCGACTTCACGAAGCGCTTCGGCCTGCCCGCCGACAAGATCACGATCACGCCCTTGCTGCTTGGCGGCGGTTTCGGCCGCAAGTCGAAGCCGGACTTCGCCACGGAGGCGGCGATCCTGTCCCGGGCCATGGAGGGTCGGCCGGTGAAGCTGACCTTCACACGTGAGGACGACATCCAGCACAGTTTCTTTCACACCGTCTCGGTCGAACGGCTGGAGGCCGGGCTCAATGCCGAGGGTCGGCCGCTCGCCTGGTTGCATCGGACGGCGGCGCCGACGATCCGCTCCACATTCATGCCCGATCCCAAACAACAGGGGCCGGTCGAGCTGGCGATGGGGGCGGTCGATATTCCGTTCGCCATCCCCAATGTCCGGGTCGAGAATCCGGAAGCGCCGGCGCACACCCGCATCGGCTGGTTCCGGTCGGTGTTCAACATCCCGCACGCCTTCGCCGTGCAGAGTTTCGTCAATGAACTCGCCGTGGCGGCGCAGCGTGATCCAAAGGACTACCTGCTGGAGCTGATCGGGCCTGACCGCGTGATCGATCCCGCCTCGCTATCCGACGAATGGGTCTACGGCGAGGACCCAAAGCTCTATCCATTCGACACCGGCCGGTTGAAGCGGGTTATCGAGAAAGCCGCGAGCGAAGTCGGTTGGGGACGCCAACTGCCTCAGGGGCGAGGCCTCGGCATTGCCGCGCATCGGAGTTTCGTTAGCTATGCGGCCGTCGTGGTCGAGGTCGCCATGGGCGCGAACGGCGCGTTTGAGATTCCGCGGGTGGACATCGCGCTCGACTGCGGCGCAGTCGTCAATCCGGACCGCGTGCGCGCCCAGCTCGAAGGTGCGGTCATCCAAGGCGTCAGCCTCGCCATGCTTGGAGAGATTACCTTCAAGGCCGGTCGGGTCGAGCAGACCAACTTCAACGATTATGAGGTAACGCGCATCGACGCCGCGCCACGAGAGATCCGCACGCATCTGCTGACGCCGACCGGCTATGACGCTCCGCTCGGCGGCGTTGGCGAGCCTGGCGTGCCTCCAGTCGCACCGGCACTGACCAATGCGATCTATGCCGCTACCGGAAAGCGCATTCGCAGCTTGCCGATCCGTAACCAATTGGCTTGAGGGTGTAAGGAATGTGGCGGTGTTCACCCCACCGTCACCTCCCGCATCTGGACGCATAACGTAACGCCCGGTCACCCGCGCCTTCAATCCAGGGGGAACCAGACCGGCGCCACCTTCGGCGGAACCTTCAGGGAGTGGCCGGCAACGCCGCGACCGGGACGTTCCAGCCTTTGCGCTCATGCGACTAGAGATTGGCTCGCGGATCGATCCATTCGTGCGGCGAACTCATAGGTTCATGCAGATTTTCGCCTCTACCGGCAGAGCCGAGCCTGGCGCAAGCTTGCGGTCTCGATCTTGTCTCTCTCAAAGGGACGATCGGAGCCGAACCTGCAGGCCAGTCACTTTGGCCGGTATGTGACGACAGAACATCGTGACGCCCCGCACGCTATCACGATGCGGCGCGAGGACCTTCAATGAACACTGACATCGATATCGGAATCGTCGGTGGCGGCGCCGCCGGCATCGCCGCGGCTCGGCGCCTGGCGAAGAGCGGATTCTCCATTCTTCTGCTCGAGGCCTCGTCTCGGCTCGGCGGCAGAGCTTGGACAAGCGAGGTTGCGGGGCTTCCCCTCGATCTCGGCTGCGGTTGGCTCCATTCGGCCGAGCGCAATCCATGGACCGCTGTCGCCGAAGCCAGCGGCTTTGTGGTGGATCGGCGCGAAGCTGCTTGGAGCGCTCAAGATGACGGTCTTCGGCCCTCTCCAAACGAGTTGCGCGCTGCAAGGCAGGCGTTCGCTGACTGGGAGAGGAGGCTTCCGGCACTGGTTCCGGCCAGCGACTGTGCGGCGGACGCCTTGGTGCCGGGTTGCGAATGGAACCCTTATATCCGGGCGATCTGTGGTTTCTCGAACGGCGTCACCCCGGATCATCTGTCTGCCGGGGATTACCTGGCTTATGATCAGGCTTGTTCCTATCGAAACTGGCGGACCCCCGACGGCTACGGGACCTTGATTGCGAGCAGCCTGCCGTCTTCCGTCCCGGTAAGACTGGGGACACCTGTTTGCGCGGTGGCAGAACATGGGCACGGCGTCAAAATCACCACGGCGCGCGGCAGCATCTTGGCGCGCGCTGTCATTCTCACCGTCTCGACCGCCGTGCTCAAGTCCGGCGCGATTGACCTGCCGCCGGCGCTCGATCCGTGGCGCGACGCCGCGAGCCTGTTGCCGCTAGGCCAGGATGAGAAGCTCTTTCTCAAGATCGACGGGGAGACGGCGTTCGTGTCTGAGACCCATTTGTTCGGCGATCTCTACGACAGCCGGACCTGCGCCTTCTATATTCGTCCGTTCGGCTGGCCGATCATCGAAGGCTATCTTGGCGGCGACAGCGCACGGATCCTCGCGCGGGACGGGCTTGTCGCCGGATTTGACCTAGCGGTCGAGCAGCTGGTGAAGCTTGTGGGATCGGATATCCGATCCAAGCTCAAACCCTTGGCCGGATCGAACTGGAGCAACTCGGATCGGATCGGCGGCTCCTACAGCTGCGCCTTACCCGGGCATGCAAGCGCGCGGCGTCAGCTGGCCCGGCCCTGGAATGGGCGCATCTTTTTCGCCGGAGAAGCGACGCATGTCCATGATTTCTCGACCGCCCACGGCGCGCACGATTCCGGGCTTCGCGCCGCAGAGGAAGCGGTCGCCGCGCTTGAACGGCAGCGTGAGTCCGTTGGTGGCTAGCGTAACCCGCGCCGCTTGCCGACGTCGGGCCTCAGCACCGAACGCAAGCAAGCCGGCCCGGGCCTTCGGCGGCACGCGCCGGCGAAGCCTCTTCGTGATCGAGCCGCGGCCAGACACGCGGCGGCTCGGGCGTGTTTCTGTCGATCAATTCGGCAGAGCTTCGATGATGAACGTCCGGGAGATGCCCGACTTCTGCCTGATCGGGCGCAGTGCCTTGTAGGCATCGGAGTTGTACCATGCCAGGGCCTGCTCCATGCTCGGGAACTCGATGATCACGCTCCGGGCGCCAGGCGCCTGTCCTTCAAGGGCCGCGATCCTGCCGCCGCGTGCGACAAAGCGGCCACCATATGGCTCCAGGGTAGCGGGAGTACCCGCGGCATAAGGTTTGATGCCCTCGGGATCCTTCAACTCGAAGTCCGCGACATAATAGGCACGCGGAGGCGCAGACGTCTGGGCCTGTGCGGGCACGAACTCCACCATGCTGGCGGCCGCGACGGC
The DNA here is from genome assembly GCF_022836935.1 of Ancylobacter polymorphus. Lineage (NCBI taxonomy): Bacteria > Pseudomonadati > Pseudomonadota > Alphaproteobacteria > Hyphomicrobiales > Xanthobacteraceae > Ancylobacter > Ancylobacter polymorphus. The sequence goes on from NZ_CP083240.1 coordinate 5,805, forward strand.
CCCGACCAGGAAGGCTGACAGAAGGACACGATTGAGCATGCGGCTTTCTCTCCCAGAGCGCTCGACCCATGCATGCCGCCCGCTCGGCGGCATACTCTTCCCAGAGTAGGTGCCGCGACAGCTCGCGATTAGGCGATGGAATTCGCAAGAGCCTATGAGATGCACTCATCAATCGTCCGATGCGAACGATGACGTCGGCCAAGGAACGCTTTCCGAAACTCGGGCAGCTGCCGCCGGATGAGTGGCCGGGTGGCTAATGGGAGAGCTTCGCGTGCCGGCGCTGACGTGTCGACCCACAATGTCCGCCCTGTGATGACGGCCGCGGCGGCTGGCGAACTCTCAAACCGCGGTAGCGGCGTAAGCCTCCGCCCATGATTTCATGAGCAAGAGTTCTAGGTTCTTGCAGTTTAAAGCGATAGATCACGCGGCCCGGCGCGGCTATCGATAGCAGGCGCAGCGTGATCTTCCGCATATCGACCGTCATTGCGCTGCGCGATGTCTTCCTCGACCACACGATAGGACCGTCGCACGACCCGAGCGGTGCGACGGGCCGGGCCCGTCCAGCAGCTCCGTCGAGTGCGGACCACCTGGCGTCCGCCGTGCTGGAGCGGGGAAATCTGCAAGGAAGCACAATGCTGATCTCAATTGTTTACGACAGTGGCACCGGACATGCCGCCAAGCTTGCGCGGTCCTTGGCCGATGGCGCACGCGCCGTGAGCGGAGCCGAGGTGAAGCTGATCGAGGCGGGTGGGGAAATCCCCTGGGAGACGCTCGAGGCGAACGACGCGATCGTCTTCGGATCGCCGACCTACAACGGCCTGATCAGCGCCAAGCTGAAGCAGTTCTTCGAGGACTCGCCGGGGTCGCCTGGCGCGAGCTGAAATGGCGCGACAAGATCGGTGCAGGCTTTACCATTCCCGGCGCAGAGCGGCGACAAGTTGAACTCGTTGATCTCGATGGCGCTGTTTGCCGCGCAGCACGGCACGATCTGGGTGGGTCTCGATCTCATGCCCGGCAATAGCAGCAGCGCGGGAGCCCTCACCGATCTGAACAGGTTCGGCAGTTGGCTTGGCGCCATGGCGCAATCCAATGTCGACCGGCCCGCGGATCTCACGCCTCTCGAAAGTGATCTCCGTACGGCCGCCTATCTTGGAAAGCGGGTGGCGGAGATCGCGGCCCGGCTCAGCTGAGGCAGCGATGTTCGATCGCGGGCAATCGCCGCCGCGAGGGGGCTGCGACCGCCGTGCCAGCGCCGACCAAGATCAGGGCTGCGAATGCCGCGTCTCGTGGTCCCCGATTGCGGTCCGACATGGGCGTCCTTGTCGCGGCCGCTCGGCGGCTGGCGAAAAGAGCAAATCCGAAGGGCTTCTGATGACGACATTGCTGGATGAATCGCGCAGCATCTCCGCCTGGAGCGCCATATATTCAATGGCGCTGGTGTCGTGACGCTGATCGCGGCGGAGTTTCTTCCGGTCAGCCTTCTGACGCCGATCGCTGCCGACCTCCATGCCACCGAAGGTATGATCGGCCAGGCGATCTCCGTCTTCGGCCTTTTCACGGTGGCCGCGAGCTCGTGATTGCCGCGCTCGCCGGACGCTTCGACCGACGCCACGTGCTGGTGGCGCTGACCGGGCTCCTGCTGGTCTCCGTGGTCGCCGTTGCCGCAGCACCCAACTTCGCCGTCTTCATGATCGGCCGCGCGTTCCTAGGCCTAGCGATCGGTGGCTTGGCCTCATACGAGCCTCAAAGCCACGCCACCCATCAGCCGTCTTGGTCTGTCCGAGGACAACCTGTTGAGGCTCCAAAGCTGGGGAATGCGCTGCGCATCGTCCGCTATGCTCGCGGCCACAATTCATCAATCGGACTTCGGCCGGCTGCCCCCGATACCGGACAAATCGATGCGAATGCCCGCCTTATTCGGATCGACAGGTTCTGTGCGATCCGGTCCCACCGGTTCCGGTATGGCCGCTTCGTTTCGATACGTTTCCGCCGGCACCGGCACGGCGAGTTTCACATCGCCGGGATCGGGTTCGCTGAATACCGCCTTGCCCTCGAAATTCCCGGTCTTCCAGGCATCAATCGCGTCGTCGAAGGCCTCGTCGACGGCGTTGCCGTACCATTTGGTGACGATGCGGTGGACCTTGGCGAAGAGCTTCGTGCCCATGCGGATGTTGGCGCAGGCGTCGACTAGATCGGGCTTCAGCTCCGAGACGTCGGTTATGCCGAGCCCCGCCGGATATTGCGTGATCCCGACGCGTACGACGGCCTTGCCGACATGCTGCTGCACGAGAGCCATCGCTTCGTCCGGCGTGCTCGGCCGAGGCACCAACACGACGCGGTTTCCGGACCAGACCGTCACGGCCAGCGGATCCGGCGAGCCTGCCTTTGCGATGAACTTCTCGACGATCGCCGGCTTCAGGCCGGGATCGGCGCATTGCTGGATGAGGGCGACGTCGACCATGGAGAACTCCCTGTTCATCGGTTGAAGGCGCTGACGAGGGGCACCGCGAAAAGACGCGCCCAGGCGATCGTGCTGGCATTCTGGATCGCCACGATGGAGGTCCCGGCGGTCCACCAGCCATTGCCGGTCGCGACGATCGCGTCCGGCTGCTGCAGCATCGACTGCAGGATGGGCCAGACGACGAGCTGCTCGTAACAGATCAGCGGCGCGATCCGCCGGCGTGCGAGCTCGACGGTCGGGTTGGCGAAGAGATGCGCCCGCGCGCCTGCGGCCTGCCCGACCAGGCGGGGCCAGGGCTGCCACATCGAGACCGGAACCGGCATGCGCTCGCGATAGAGGATTCCCGCGTTGTCCGCCGAGATCGCAACCAGGATGTTGTCGTAGCCCTGCGGGTCGATGACGGCGGCACCCGCGATCACCGTGATGTCGTTGTTCGCAAGTGCTTCGCGCCAGAGCCGCTCGACGCTCGGCGTCCAGAACCCGAGCGCACTTTCAGGGAGCACCACGATCCTGGCGCCCTGCCCTCCAGCCCGCGTGACCGAAGCGATCAGGTCGCGCTGGCGCTCAAGCGTACCATCGCGCCCGAGGCTCTGACCCATATCGAAATCGACGCCCCGAAACCCGTCCGGCATCGGCGGCGCCGTCCATGTCGCGGCCGACCACAGCCAGAGCCCGCTGAGCACGATCGCCGCGATCCGCGAGGCCCGCGTCGTCATCACGGCGAGCCCGACCATGGCGGCCGCCAGCCCCAGCCAGCCCCATCCGGGAAACAGCACGCCGGCGGCCGTTAGCGGGTGCGCCCAACCCACGATTCCAAACGGCGGCACCGCCATCAGCGCGGACGCCAGCAGAAAGCGCGGCGCCCTCCACCCTCCCGGTCGGCTCGTCCAGAGCAGCGTGTGAACGACGACGAAGGACAAGGAAGCGGCGAGCCAGAGGAAGAGGCCCGGCCACAGGTCGGAGCTGTAGAAGTTGGCGACGCCCTGCGGCAGGCCGCGCGACGCCGCGAGGAAATAGGCAGCCGATACCAGAGACGCGATGGTCCGGCTGCCCGCCAAAGCCCACAGTGCTGGGAAGAGCATCGCAAACGGCAGCGTCAGCGGATACCCGCTCCAGCCGATGACGCCAGCGAGGGCCGCAATGATGATCAGCGCCGCGCTCCACGCCATGTCACGGCTCGAAGGTGAGGAGCGGGTGGGCGCGGCCGAGGACGCCGCTGGCCTCGATCGGCCCGAAATACCGGGAGTCATAGGAGCCTGCGAAATCGGAGTGGAGGAACAGGGAACCGGGCGAGACCGGCCCGCCCGCGAAGGCCGTGAGCGCCCTGCCCGCGGCGTCGGCTGGCCGAACATCGGAATGAGGAAGCCGCCGTCCGTCGATCGCGACGCCGGCGCCAATTGCGATCGTTTGCCCCTCGGCCGCTGCCACCGTCTTGATCAGGGGACTGAACCAGCCTGGGCAGAGGCCGCGGCCGAGATAGCCGCGCTCGCGCGCCAGGCGAAACGCGGCGCTGTCCGGCGGGCAGATGAAGACGAGATCGCCCACAGCGGGCGGTCCGTCGAGCGGCTCGATCCGCCAGAGCCCGAGCGGATAGCTGCGCGTGAGATTGAGGCGCAAGCCTGCAAACCAGCCGGTACCGGCCAGCATGATCAGAGTCGCGACGGCCGTCGAAACAAAGAGGATGGCGCGCCGCCTCACTGCTTCATCACCGGGGTTTGCCGTTGCGTCTGGCGCAGGCTCTCGGACTGCTTCAACGTGGCGGCGGTCCGCTCATGGGCAGCGAGCTGCTGCGCCGTTCGCATGATCGGCCAGGCCGCGGCGAGCTTCTGCCGCTCGCCCGGGGCGAGCCCGTCGGCCGCCTTGTCGAAGATCTTGCCGGAGGGTTCGCGGGCGGCATTGGTCAGCAGCGTGCGCTCGCCGAACCGCTCCGCGATCGCTTTGTTGAATCCGTCGATCTCGCCCTTCACCTCGCGGTTGGAAATCGCATAGCCGACCGCGGCCGGCAGGTCGTTGCGGTCGATGGCGTCGCGCACCCGCTCCAGCACACGATGCGCCGCCGGCGACAAGGCGGGGATGTCGATCGAGACGCGCTGGCGCAGCGCTTCCTCATCGGTCTGGAGCTTCTGCACGGCGGCCTCGCGCAGGTTGAGATAGCGTTCGATGTCCCGCTTCAGCGCGGAGACATTGAGCTCGGCGACGCGGCGGTCCTCGCGATCGGCCTTGCCGGCGAGGAGCCCGGTCTTGCCCTTCAGAGGGCCGAGCGCCTGCGGCTCCGACACCAGCCGGTCGAGCGCGGTCTTCGCCGAAGCGGGATCCGACAGTACCGCGTCGAAATTCATGGCGCGGAACGCCGTTTCCGGATCGGCGAAGACATAGCGGAAGCGGGTCGAGACCTCGTCCCACTGCTTGGTGACGGCAGGGTCGGCGCGCAGCTTCTCCTCGACCGTGTCCTGGATCGATTTGGTAAACAGGGTGACGCCGGCGACCATCGCTGCGGCCTCCTTCGGGCTATGTGTCTGACGGGGATCGAACAGGCCGAGACGCGCGCCGACGCCGCGCAGGCGCTGGGCGAGATCGGCGAACTTCTGTTTCTGCCGGACCGTCCAGTCGACACGATCGCGCAGCAGCGTGCGGGCGACATTGACGATGTGCAGGCCGCGGTTCTCGGCGAAGCGAAGCGCCTGCCGGTAGAGCGTGCCGCGCTCGTAATCGAGCGTGGTCTCCTTGGCATTGCGCCGGGAGAGGACCTTGGCGAGGCCGCCATTGAAGGCGAAGGAGCGACGCCCGTAATAGAGCGCCATGTCCTCACGGTGCCGGGTCAGCGCGACATAGGTCAGGTGGCGGTCGAGCGAGAGCGAGGCGAGCACTTTCACGCGGTCGACGGTGGCGCCCTGCGCCTTGTGGATCGTCGTTGCATAGCCGTGGTCGAGATTGCGATAGAGGTGCTGATCGACCGTGACCTGACGCCGATGATCACCGTCACCGATCGCCGCGACGATGCGGTTCGGCGCGGCTTCGACGACCTTGCCGATCATGCCGTTCTTCACGCCGAGGACGCTGTCGTTCTTCAGGAAGACGATCTGGTCGCCGACATCGAATTTGCGGACGCCGTCCTCGGTCCTGAACGCGTGACCCTCGCCAACGAGCCCGCGCTCGACCAGCTTCTCGCGCGCCATCGTGTTCAGCATGCGCACGTCGCGACGCAGATGCGCCAGGATCAGCGAGCTTTTGGCGGGATCGTAGTCGCGGTTCCAATCCGCGATCAGGCCGGCGATCGCTTCGGCCTTCAGAACCGAGCCCAGTACCCTGCCCTGATGCTGATAGGTGGAGAGCGCCTCGGCGATCCGGCCACGCGCCAGATCCATCGATGCGGCGCCCATCCATTGCTCGCGCTGGCGATAGATGGTCTCGAGTTCGGCATAGCCGATGCGGTCGACGATGGCGCGGAACGCCGCGCCCGCCTCGATCGGTTGCAACTGGTCGGGATCGCCGATCAGCACCAGTTTCGCACCGGCCTTCACCGCGGCTTCGACGAAGCGGGCCATCTGCTTGGAGGCGACCATGCCGGCTTCGTCCAGCACGAGGACGGTCTTGGAATCGAGCGTGTCCCTGCCCTCCTTCCAGCGCAGCTCCCAGGACGCCAGCGTGCGGCTCTGGATGCCGGCTTCCTTCTCCAGACCCTCAGCCGCCTTGCCGGCGAGCGCTGCGCCGACGACGCGATAGCCGCCGAGTTCCCAGGCCTCGCGCGCGGCTTTCATCATGGTGGTCTTGCCGGCGCCGGCCCGGCCGACGACGGCGGCGATTCCGCCCGATTTGGTCACATGCTCGATCGCCGTGCGCTGCTCTTCGGACAACCGCTCATGTCGGGCAAACACCTGCTCCAGCACGCGCTCGCGAAGACCGTGCGAGGCCTGCTGCGACAGCCAGATCGCGCGACGCGCCATTCCCGCTTCCAGCCGGATGAGCTCGCGCGTCGTGTAGCGCGCCGGCAGTCTCCCCCCGGTCGCGAAGTCGACGATCTCGCGCTCGATGCGCAGGAGCTCCGGGCTCTGGAGAATGCGCGCCATCAGCTGCTGGAAGGTGCCGGCATCGTCGACATAGCGATGCAGCACCCCGGCGATGTCGCGCTGGTCGAAGACGCTTTTCTCCGACGACAATAGGTCGAGCACGATCTCCGGACGGTTTAGAATTCGCCGCCGGTTTTCGGTGCGCTGGGCTTCGAACAGCTTCAGCCGTTCGAGATCGACCGCCTCGCCCTCGCGCGACTTGCGCTGGATCGCTTTCGCGCCGACGCCGATATGCGTGGTCGGCACCAGGTCGATGCCGCGCTCGGCATAGGAGCGCCCATCGACGCGGATCTCCAGACCGGCGAGCGCCAGATGCTGGTTCTGCAGGTCGAGCCAGCCATTGCGCTGTTCGAGAAACTCGGCCTTCTCGCCCGACCAGAGCCGATAGACGATCTTGCCCGCCTTGTTGCGCAGGACCTCGCCATCCTCACCGATGACGGGGATTCGCTTCGGGCCGAAGCCGTCCTCGGTCAACGGGCGCAGCATCGTCATCAGGTGGACGTGCGGATTGCCCGGCTCGTCGTGATAGACCCAATCCGCGACCTGTCCGCGCGCCAGCACCTGCTCGAGTACGAACTGCCGCATCAGCGCGATGTTCTGCTCCTTCGACAGCTCGACAGGCAGCGCGATGATGAACTCGCGGGCGAACTGCGCGTCCGCACGCGTCTCGAATACTTCGACCCGGTTCCAGAACGCCTCGACCGCACCGGCGACCGACCGGTCGGCGATCAGCGCCCTCGCCCATTCCGGTGCGTCCGGCGGGAGCAGGAATTCCTCATGGGCGAGATTGCGCTTGTTGGAATAATCGACCGTGCGCGCTTCTGCCTCGTATTCCATGCGGGCGCAGTGACGATACGCGGCCGACAGCACGGCGCTGCGGCCATTGCCGCGGCCGATGAGCTGGGGCGTGAAATGCGTGATCGCCACGGTGACGTCGTCTCCCGGTGAAACCTCGAACAGCGGATTCGTCGGGAGAGGCCGGCCCCGCCAGGGCCGGCGCAGCACGTCGCGGCAGCGACGTATTACTGCGCCCTTGGATGCCGCTCCTTCGGAACGGCCGGGATGATCTCAAGCGGCGTCGGCTTCGCCGACTAGCTTTTTTACTAGTCGCCGCTGGCGCTCATCCGGGAAAAGCTGGGCATCAATCCAGCGAAACACGGACAGCGGAAGGTCAACCGGAATGAAGAAGCCGTCGCGACAGATCAGGGAGGAAATCGCCAGGCTGCAGGACCAGCTGCGGCAGGCCGAGACGCGCGAGGCCGAGCGCATCGGCCGGCTCGCGCTGAAGGCAGGGCTCGGCGAAATCGAGATCGAGGAGACAGCGCTGCTCGCGGCCTTCGAGGAGGTGGCGAAACGGTTTCGCGACGGCAGCGACGCATCGACCGGGAGGAAGGGCGGCGCAGGCCGGCAGCCAAATGGCGGGGCGTCCACGACGCTCGCGGCTGGCGCGTCTCAGGGCGGCGATCGCGAGGCTTGAGCGCATGCAAAGGTCGAGCTCATCGGACGCCCGCAAGAAGGACACGCGCGAGAAGATCGAGCTCGGCGGGCTGATCGTGAAGGCGGGGCTGCGCTACGAAAAGCGCGCCCTGCTGCTCGGCTTGCTGATCGACGGGCATCGCCGCGCCAGCGAGGACGAGGCCGAGCGCATGCGGCTAAGCGCCATCGGCGCGGAAGCCTTCGGGCGCGATCATGAATAGGGTGCTTCTGGCCGGGCTGCAGGCATCGATCGTGATCGCGGTGGCGATCGCCACGACCGGCGCCGAGCACTGGCTGGCCGGCTTCAGCAAGACCGAAGCCGCGCGCCTGATGCTCGGCCGTGCCGGCCTAGCACTGCCCTATGTGCTGGCGGGCGCCGTCGGTTTGATCCTGCTGTTCGCCGCTGCCGGCGCGATCGCGATCAGGGCGGTGGGATGGGGCGTCGTGGCCGGCAGCGCGGTCGTCATCGGCATCGCCGTCATCCGCGAAGGTGCGCGCCTCGCCGCTCTGGCGGACCGCGTGCCCGCGGGGCAATCCGCCCTTGCCTATCCCGATCCGGGAACGATGATCGGCGCGGCGGTCGCGTTCGTCTGCACGATGTTCGCTCTGCGCGTCGCCATCAAGGGCAATGCCGCTTTCGCCGCGGCGTCGCCACGCCGCATCAAGGGCCGGCGCGCGATCCATGGCGAGACCGACTGGATGCGGATGGAGAGCGCCGGCAAGCTGTTCGGCGATGCCGGCGGCATCGTCATCGGCGAGCGCTACCGGGTCGATCGCGATTCCGTCGCCGGCATTGCGTTCCGCGCCGACAGCCGCGAGACCTGGGGCAGCGGCGGACGCTCGCCGCTGCTGTGCTTCGACGGCTCGTTCGGCTCGTCGCACGGCATCGTCTTCGCCGGCTCCGGCGGTTTCAAGACGACGTCGGTGACGATCCCCTCGGCGCTGAAATGGGGCGGCGGCCTGGTGGTGCTCGACCCCTCATCCGAGGTTGCGCCGATGGTGATCGGCCATCGGCGCAAGGCGGGCCGCAAGGTGGTGGTGCTCGATCCGGCCGATGCCGCCACCGGCTTCAACGCGCTCGACTGGATCGGTCGCTTCGGCGGAACGAAGGAGGAGGATATCGTCGCGGTCGCGACCTGGGTGATGACCGACAGCGCGCGCCAGGCCTCCGCCCGGGACGACTTTTTTCGCGCCTCCGCGATGCAGCTTCTGACCGCGCTGATCGCGGATGTCTGCCTGTCGGGTCATACGGAAAGGAAGGACCAGACGCTCCGGCAGGTCCGCGCCAACCTATCGGAGCCGGAGCCGAAGCTGCGCGAGCGGCTGACGAGGATCTACGAGCAGTCGGGATCGGACTTCGTGAAGGAGAATGTCGCGGTGTTCGTCAACATGACGCCGGAGACCTTCTCCGGCGTCTACGCCAATGCGGTGAAGGAGACACATTGGCTGTCCTATCCGAACTATGCCGCGCTGGTCTCCGGCGACAGCTTCACCACCGACGAGCTCGCCGACGGCGGGACCGACATCTTCATCGCGCTCGACCTGAAGGTGCTGGAGGCGCATCCGGGGCTCGCGCGGGTTATCATCGGCGCGATGATGAACGCGATCTACAATCGCAATGGCGAGGTGAAGGACCGCACGCTGTTCCTGCTCGACGAGGTGGCGCGGCTGGGCTTCCTGCGCATCCTCGAAACTGCGCGCGACGCCGGCCGCAAATACGGCATCACCATGACGCTGCTGTTCCAGTCGATCGGCCAGATGCGCGAGGCCTATGGCGGCCGCGACGCCTCCTCGAAATGGTTCGAGTCGGCGTCGTGGATCAGCTTCGCGGCGATCAACGATCCAGAGACCGCCGACTACATCTCCAAGCGCTGCGGCGACACCACGGTCGAGGTCGACCAGCTCAGCCGCTCCTCGCAGATGTCGGGCTCGTCGCGCACGCGCTCGAAGCAGCTGGCGCGCCGCCCGCTCATCCTGCCGCACGAGGTGCTGCGCATGCGCGCCGACGAGCAGATCGTGTTCACGGCCGGCAATCCGCCGCTGCGCTGCGGGCGGGCTGTCTGGTTCCGCCGCGAGGACATGAGAAGCTGCGTCGGCGAAAACAGGTTCCACCGGAAAGAGGCGGTGCAGGGAGGAACACTTTGAGACGGCTGCGCCTCGGCGACAGCGAAGTGGAGGACACCGCCGGCGACATCGCGGTGCGGCTGGCGGACGCCTTTGCGCGGCGCGAGCATCCGCTGTGCCTGTGCCAGCCGGAGGGCGTGCCGATGTATGTCGCGCGCGCGGGCGGCCGCCATGTGCTGAAGCGGATGCCGGGCAGCGGACCGCGGCACGATCCCGACTGCGATTCCTATGAGCCGCCCCATGCCCTTTCCGGCCTCGGCGCCGTCGACGGCGGGGCGATCGTCGAGAATGCCGAGGACGGCGTCACCCTGCTCAAGCTCGATTTCAGCCTGTCGAAGCAGGCCGGGCGGACGGCGCCGACGCCGCGCGAGGCGATCGATGCCGGCGCGGTGAAGACCGACGGTTCGCGCCTCTCCCTGCGCGCCCTGTTGCACTATCTGTGGGAGCAGGCCGAGTTCAATCGTTGGCGTCCCGCCATGACCGGACGGCGCAACTGGGCGGTGCTGCGCAAGTTCCTGCTCGAGGCGGCCGAGGGCAAGACGGCGAAAGGCAAGACGCTGCCGGATGTCCTGTTCATCCCCGAGATGTTCGACGCCGATCGCGACGCCGCGATCGCGCAGCGACGCGAGACTTTCCTCAGCCGCGCGATGAAGGCGGAAGGCAATCGCCGCTCGCTCGCCATGCTGATCGGCGAGGTCAAGGAGATCGCACCGGCGCGCTTCGGCCACCGCGTCGTGATCAAGCATCTTCCGCGCTTCCCGTTCATGCTGAACGAGGACGCCCACCGGCGGATCAACGCGGTGTTCGCCTCCGAGCTGGCGCTCTGGAATGCGACGGCGGATTCGCATCTGATCGCGATCGCCACCTTCGGCATCGATGCCGCCGGCATCGCATCGATCGAGTCGATCGCGCTCATGGTCGTGACCGATCGCTGGCTGCCGTTCGAGAATCGTTACGAGGCGGCGCTGATCGACGCGCTGGCGAAGCGCGGCGCCAGCTTCGTGAAAAGCCTGCGCTACAATCTGCCGGCCGCGCACCCGATGGCCTGCGTTGTTCTGCGGCAGGACGGCGCCGCACCGCTCGGCATGTATATCGTGCCCGACGGCGCCGGAACGGACTATCGGGAAAAGCTCGACGAGCTGATCGCCGAGAGCGGCATCGCGTCGTGGACCTGGAACATCGGCGATGGAGCCATGCCGGAGCTTCCGGCATGACGTGGTCGAAGCTGGCTTCCATGCGAGAGCGAGAGGCGGCCGGACCGCCTCTCGCCTGCGGTTCAGCCGCCGCTCGGCGCCAGCTCCGCGGGCCCGTAGACGATGCGCCGGGCGTGGAAGCTCACGCCGGTCTCGCAGGCGATCTGGTCGATGATCTGGCGCAGGCCGCAGAGGCTGCGGTCGCTCACCTCGTGCAGCGACGGGCCGCATTCGGCGAGCGCGTACCAGCGCCTCGTGCGGGGATCGAATATCTCCTGCGTCGCAATGTCGATGTCGAGATGATCGAGGAGCGGCTGCGGCTGCGCGAGCCAGCGGTGTTCGAATTCCGCCTCGATCCAATAGAGGTCTTCGGCGGCCTGCTCGCCGCGCGCCGGGTCGGCGCCGTCTCGCGCGCACCGCTGCGCCTCCACAGCGCGTATCGTCAGCTCGATCAGCTCGCCGAGCTTGGCGACGAACCGGTCGTGTGCGCTGCGCGCGAGATCGTTGTCGCAGGCGACGCGGTTGATCGTTGCGATGGACCTGAAACCATTCAGGCGCGTGAACAGCGAGAGATAGTCGATGTCGGACATGAGATGTCTCCTTTCGGTCTGACGAAAGGAGGCCGCACCGTAGCCGCGAGGGGTCAGGGATCGCGAAGCGACCGCCTGCGGCGGCGAGCGGGGGTGCCGATTTTCCGGCGGCGCCTCCCGGGCGGCGGCGGAAAATTGGGGGAACCGCGATGTCCTTGACGCCGGAGCGGCGGGTGTATGATCGGACGTCAGAGAGAGAGGAAAGCCACGGCGCCCGCCGGGCGCCGTGCCCGCATCCGGCGACCAGCCGGCAGGGTGCGCGAGGGTCGCCCTCGCGACAGGGCGCCTGGTCGATCCGGGCGGCCTCGTCCCGCGAGATGGATCGTCACCCGCATGGGCGGAGACCGCATCGCGGGCTCCGGGAGCGATGCGCAGCGGCGCGAGTAGAGCCAGTCCGCCGCAGGCGGCTCGCCCAGATCTCCTTGTCGGTGGCCGCGTGTCTTGTCGGGCTGGCTATTCTGATGCCAAACGCCACCCGGGTCGTCCGGCCTGCCCCGGCTTCGATCGCAGAAAGACCCGCCGAATTGGCCTTATCCTCCCGTTCGGAACGACAGCATCGCAGCTGGATTCAGCCGGGCGGTCTGAGCAGCGCTCCCGCAGAATGATTGTTCTCCCCATCAGAGGCGCTCTCGTCGCCGCACTCGCCCTCGCCGCGCTTCATTGGCCATGTCGCGGAAATGCTGAGCCTATGCCACGTGCGATTTCCGATAACGTGACGATCTCGTTCGCCATCTGTGGCAGCGCCCGGCGGTTCGACTGCGTGGTCGACGGCGACACGTTCTGGCTCGGACGACAAAAGATCCGGATCGCCGACATCGACGCTCCGGAACTCACGCCGCCACGCTGCACACATGAGAGGGAGCTGGGCGAGGCTGCGAAGCACAGGCTGCGGGCGCTGCTCAACGCCGGACCGTTTTCGCTGCTCGCGGGTTCGCGGGACGAAGACCCGTTCGGCCGCAAGCTGCGCACGGTCGTGCGTGCGGGCCGCTCGATCGGCGAGAGCCTGGTCGCCGAAGGGCTTGTCCGGCGCTGGGACGGCGGCCGGCGCAGCTGGTGCGACTGAGGCATCAGCACAATGAATCGGTCGAGCCGGACCGATTCGAAAAACGCGTTGGACGCCGCATGCGGCGGCGGCGAGACTCCCGGCATGACCCAGAAGGGCAGCCGCCCCGTCCATCTTCGCCGCATCGACCCGACGCAGAACATGCGGCGCTTCTACGCGCTGGCGATCCAGCCGACGCTGTTCGGCGGCGCGTCGGTCATCCGCAACTGGGGCCGGATCGGGTCGAACGGCCAGGCCATGATGCAGACCTTCGACCGGCCGGACGAGGCCGACGACGCGCTGAGCCGCCTCGAGCGCAGCAAGCGGCGGCGGGGCTACCGCGACGCGGATTGAACCGGCCCCATGAGAATGGCCGGCAAGCGAAGCGCTGCCGGTCAGGAGGCGTCACATGGTCTCGTCGATGACACCGGCCGCCTTCAGTCGGGCGTCGTCCAGGTGGTCGATGATTTCATAGTCGTCCGACATCCAGTCGAAATCGCCGTTCCGCACGTCCTCGAGCGTGGCCCAGGTGCCGTCGGGCCAGAGAACGATGTCGTCGGGATGCGGCTGTCGGCGCTGTGATGAACGGGATCGCGTCATCGGGGTCTCCTCGCGTGCCGGAAAGGACGAAGGCCCCGCCTTGCGGCGGAGCCCTCGCGTCGCTGCGATCAATCCCGCCGCGGCCGGGACCAGATCAGCTGCAGGCCTTCCTCGCCGTCGACCTCGACCAGGGTGGCGTAGAGGGGCTCGCGGAAGGACGGATCGTCGAGCTTGACCGAGAGGTAGTCGCGGCCGGTTTCCTCGGCGGTCCGCTGCCAGGCCGCGCCGAGCTCGACGTTCTCGGCGTCGAAGATGCGGAACTGGGGGCCGCGGTCCGACGGGTTCGGGATGCGGACGATGCGGGTCCGGGCCTTGAGGCCGAGGGTGCGGATGTTGCCGGTGAAGCCGTTTTAGGTCAGCCGTCAACTGTCATTTTGAGCGGAAGTCGTTGATGTCGCTTCATTATTTGTTGGATGACACGTTCAAGGTGCCCTTTTGCCGAATCGCGGCGCCCCGAGGTGGAGCGCCGCGTCCGAGGGTCGGGCTGCCTCAGCGCGACCAGAAGAGGGCGAACCCGTCCTCGCTCTCGACCAGGGTGGCGTAGATCGGAGCGGGGAAGCTCGGGTCGTCGAGCTTGACCGAGTGATATTCCCGGCCGGTCTCCTTGGCGGTCTTCTTCCAGCCGGCGCCGATCTCGATGGCGCCCGCGAGGGCGCGAAGGTCGGGCGACTTGTCGCTTTCCTTCTCGGCCACGACCAGGCGGGCCTTGATGTTGAGGTTGAGCGTCTTGATAACTCCGGCAAACGAACCGTCTTCGTTGCGGGTGAACGTGCCGATCTGAGCCATGGAACTTCTCCTTTGCTGTATCAGGTCGCGACCACCGCGGCCTTGATGGCGATCGGAGAACACCGGGCGACCGACCCGCACCCGAAGGGCTGGAACGCAGTGGAAGGCGGCGCAGAGCCGGGCTTCTTGCCTCGCGAGGAAGCCGCGCGCAGGCGTCAGCCGAGCACGGCGGGGAAGAAGATCGGCATCGCGCTGTTGCGGGATCGAGGTCGGGCTGCGCAGTAGCCGGACGCGGTGTGAGATACGCCAGCAAGAAAGGCCGCAGTGGACGCACCCCATTCAGCTTCGAAGGAGAGATCCTGGCTCATGACGCCGATATCCGGACGATGACGACATGCCGAGATCAGGCGCAACCGTGCATCACGCCCAGGCCGTTCACTGCGACAAGAAGGAAGACGAGTCTCGCTACTTTGCACCTGCGGCATCAGCTTACCGGCGCATGGCGATGGGCCGCATGGCATGAGCGGGGGGTGTCACGGCATCAGCGTCGCGCCGTGTCCCCATCTGACGATCGCAGCACTGTCGGGCGGCGGACGGCGTCGACCTCCTTCGTCAACTGAGCGCTGCGGCGCTCGGCCCTGTCGGCGCGACGTTCCGCCTCGATGGCTCGCCGCATGAGCCCGGCATTCTCGGTCGCGAGCTGTCGGATCCGCTGCTGCATGTCGTCGATCGCACCGCGCTGCTCAGTAATCTTGTCTTCCATGGTGGCGATCCGGTCGGGCACGCGCTGCCGCTGGCGGGCTCGGGTGAGATCGTCGAGGATATCGCGGTGATTGGCGTAAATGGCATTGCGACTGAGGCCGGCCTCGCGTGCCAGTGCGGCGACGGTCAGGCGCGCGATCGATGCACTGGAGCGCTGCCCGGCCCCTCCGACCAGGCGCTCGAGAGCGAGGCGCAGCTTCTCGGCCGTCGCCTCCATGCGCCGATCATGCGGGTTTGCGGCTGGCGGCTTGGCCATGGGGACCCTCTATTGCGGAAAGATCGGACAGAATGCGCTCGCACTCGGCAATACGTGTGTTGGCGAGTGCACGGCTCGCTCCGTCGATCCGTTGGTCGGCAATCAGCGCGAGATTGCGCTCGAGCCGGGCTTGCCAGACGGGCCGGTGGCGCTCGGTGACGGCGAAGTTCGCGCAGCTCACGCAGGCGCTCTCGGTGCGCCAGAGCGGGTTCGGGCCGCGTTCGTCACCCATGCAGGCGGCGGTCTCGGCGCGATAGACGCAATAGCCCCAATCGCAGACGCCCAGCCGCATGCCGCTGTCCTCGATCAGGAAATCGACATAGGCGGCAAGTTCGCCGTCGCGGGTACGGCCCCGGAAGCGCGATCGCGACGACAGCAGTCGTCCAGCCTTGCCGCCGAGACGCGAGGCGGTGAGCAGTTCCTCGAGAGCGGAGCGGGTCTCTTCGAGGGTTTGAGCGTCCACGAGCTCACCGAGATCGAAATCCGTGCCGACATAGGCGCTGTCGGTCATGATGCGGGTCACGTGCCCGAAATGATGCTGGAGGGCGTGCAGGCCGGTGCGGTCGCGCTTGCCGACGAAGCGGGCGAAGGTCTTGCGGCCCTGATGTGTGGTGAGATGCCAGGGTGAGCCATCGTCATTGTGAGGCAGATCGATGAAGGGAGCGAACCGTTTGTTCAGACGGACGATGAGCGAACTGGCTGTCATGACCTCGGGAGCTCGGCGATCGACGAGGCCGCTGCCGGAAAGAGAGAGCCAAAGCTCGGGTCGGCCCGCGTCGGCGCGAAAAGGCTCCGATAGGCGATGCAGAATCTCGATGGCGCGCAGGACAGGCGGCGGGACCGGCCACAGATGCGGTGTTCCGGCCTCGCTGGCGGCGGTCTTGAATATCCGACCGCGGAGGTAGGCGAAGGCTTCGCTGCCATCCGCGGATGGATGTTCCTCGATGCAGTTCGCCTCCAGCGTCAGGATCTCTGAGACCCGTGCGCCGACCAGATAGGCGATGGTGATGAAGCAAGCCTCCTGGATCCGGTTGACCAGCAGGCGAAGATCCTTGGTCCGGGTCAGCGGTGCATGCCAGGGGGTGTGCTCACCCTCGATGGTAGAAAAGCGAAACGACGACACGAGCGCGCGGACGGCCTGCCGGTGAGTGAAGAAGGAACGGCCCTGATCGTCCATGCGAAACGGCACGGCCTGGTCGCGCAGCGCAATGACGTCGTCGGCTGGCTGCCCGATCAACCGGATCGCAGCCGAGACAAGTGGAACGGCGATGGCGTCCGGCGTGAAGGGCAAGCGCTGGACCGTATGACGACTGAACCCGGAGAACCGGCTGGCGCGCTCATCACCGAAGGGATGCTCGGGAGGCGCAAAAGCGAGCCTGGACCGTTGCTGATAGAGGGCGAGAAGAAGGTTGGCGTAGTCGTGCCTGGTGCCGGGCCTGATCGGAGCTCCTGCAAGAGTTCGTCGTCCTGCCACGTGCTGCATGAACCGTTCGGCTGTATCGCGGTCCAGTTGGGCGAAGTTGCGCATCGCCTGCTCGGCCATCCATCGGATCAGGGCGCGAAGCCTGAGCGCGGTCGCGACGAGCGACCTTGCCCGCGCCTGTCGACGCCCTGGCGGCGGATCGACGTGAAGCGACCAAATGAAGGTGCGTGCGTCCTCCAGCCACCGGCCCCACGGTGGATCGGTGAAACGGCTGCCGTCAGGCAGTTCGAAAGCCCAATCGATCAAGAGTTGATGGGTTCGCAGGTCGGGCCGCGTGCTGTCGAAATGCCATTGAGGGTCTGCCCAAAGCGACCGTGACGATACGCGTTGCGGGCGGTCAAAACGGACGAGGTTCTGCGCTTGCGCTGGCATGATCACTCCAGCTCCGGCAGGGCCGGCATGCTGGCAGCGAGCGTGCGTGCGGCCTCATGCATATCCGAGGGGAAATCCGGGAGGATGTCCTGGGTGAGAATACGCCATGATGGTGCGTAGAGGAGGTTCCAGCGCCGTGGATCGAGCCGGTTGCGGGCCTGCTCGAACCGATCGATGGCAGCAAGAATGCGCGCGAGATGCTCCCGATCGACCGGGATGACCAGGCCGGGGCACGCGAGGCATCCGCCGAAGCGCGGGCACAGGCGTTCAGTGCCATCCCGACCAGGAACGACAGGTGCAAGGCAATCGTGGCCGAAGAGAACGGTGGCGCGAGCCTCGCCAGAGACCGGCGCCGGCTCGCTGTCAGGCCCGCGCACCCAGGCGATCATCAGGTCTTGCAGGCGGGCTATCGTCTGGCGCTGGAGGCGCGTGGTCTCCTCGCTCTTGAGATAGGTCTCGGTCGTGGCAGCGCTGGCATGGTTCAGGATCGATTGCGCTGCGAGAACATCGCCGCCGGACGCGCGGTAATGCTCGGTCGCCACGGTTCCGCGAAACAGCGCGGGAGCAAATCCGGCGATCGGCTCACGGGGCTTGTCGGAATGGGTGGTGTTCCACGCCTCGATACGGCGGTTGGCGCGCTCTATGAATCTGAGGATGGCTCGCCGGAGAACCGAGTGTTCGATGACTTCGGTGCGGCTGCGCAGCGAGCGACGGATGGGTTCCTTATGAATGCTGCGCGTCAGGAAGAGCCGATCCTGCTCGCCGGGTGGCGCCGTCGCAACGATCGGTTCGGTCAAGGCCAGCATCATCTCGATCAGGTTCGGAGCGGCGTATCGCCGACGCCGATCGAAGGACCGGCGCTGCGCCTTCTGGAGCCGGGCTCCGGTCTTGGCCTTGTTCCAGTCGACGATGACGCGATGTTCGTCGAGCGGGTGGGGAACGAGGCAGTCGCGGCGGATATGGCGCAGCGGCTCCGGATTGGCGGCGGTCTGGATGGCGATCGCCAGAAAGAACGGCACCAGCGTGTCGGTGGTGATGTGGAAATATTGGGACATGGTGCGCGAACCGCCCCAGAACCTGACCAACGTGCTGGACTTGATGCCGTGCTCCTCCAGGACGGCAGTGTCTGGCATGAGGCCGCCTTCGATCCGGCTGATCCGCCATATCCATCGGTCGAGCCCTTGGCCGCGCAGCGTCTTCGGCGGAAGCTCGGGACGCTGCCTGACCTTCTGCCCATGTTGAAACCGCCCCCAAGCCTCGGCTATCTCCTCGTAGCAGGCGCGTAGGATCGCCTTGATCTGATCGGCGGGAAGCCGCCGCCGCGGCTGCTGGTGTGTCCTCCTGCCGGGAAACGGGTTCCAGGGAATCTCCAGGTCGCGCGCGAGACCGCCCGGCCGATTGCGCTGGCACCATATGAGCAAGGGCCGAAGGACATCGAAGGCGACGGCATGCGCGCCGCGTGGTGCACGTGATGCGCCTTCCTTCCTGAGCCAGAGCACGTAGCGGCCAAGGGCTGCGGTATCGAGATCGCTGGCTGTCTCGATCATGCCGTCGTCGGCGACGAAGCGGGCAAAGCGACGGGCAGCTCCCCAGGTCGTTCGACGCGTGGCCGGCTGCTGGCCGGCGCCGTACTCACGGAAGGCGTCAACCAGGAGCCGGCGCAGATCGGCAGGCAGGCCGGATAACTGACCGGGATCGAACCGCTGATCGGGCTTGCCCCACGCATCTACGAAAACGATCGTGTCGGTGCTCAACGCGGATACCGAGGTCTCCAGCCCCATCGCGGCAACCGGAAGCCGGCGGTCGATCGCACTCCTCCTACGCCCGGTCATGGGGCACCAGCTCGCCATAGAGATAGGCAAGGCTCTCGGCGAGCGTGTCGGCGTGAAGCTCGACACAGCGTAGATAGATGGCCGTCGACTGGATCGACACGTGACCCAACAGGACCTGCACGATCTTCAACGGGTTGAGGTCGGGCGCCGTCGTCGCCTGCTTCTGCAGGCGCACGAGCATCGTCATCGCGAAGGTGTGGCGCAGCCAATGCCCCGACCCGATAAGCCCTGCCGCGCGGAACGCCGTGCCGAACGCCGCAGAGAGTCTCGCTCGGGAAACAGGCTTGCCCTTGCTGTTGAGGAAAAGTGCCGCCGGCACCCGATAACCGGGTTGAGCCCTGCGCAGGCGCTTCACGAGAGCAGCGCGTTCCTCTCCGACATACCAGTGGGTGCGATCGATCAATCGCAAGGGCGGATAGACCGATCGCGGCCGGTCGCCCTTGGTGATGGTCAGCGGAATGCTCACGAGCGGAGCCTGATCGACATCGAGATGGGCGACCTCCGGCACCTGATGAAGCTGCAAGCCGCAAAGCTCCTTGCGGCGCATGCCGGTCGCCAATGCCCACTCGGCGATCAGGCCATAGGGCGGATCGAGATGCTGGAACAGGCATTGGAGTTGATCGACGCGAAGCGGACGCGGCAGCCGTTCGGCTTCCGAGATCGTCAGGACGTTCGCCATCACAACAGGCGGACGATGATCCAGATGCGCCAGCATGCCCTGTCGGCGCGCCGATCGCAGCGACACGTCGATATAGTCGAACGGCAGCGCGTCGATCAGCCTGCGCCGATGCGCCCATGAATAGAAGCGGCAGACCGTCCGGACGCGGTCGTTGACCGTCGAACGGGCATAGGGACGGCCCGTATGCGGGCTTGGCGCCGACAGCATCCTGTTGCGGTAAGCTGCGATCGTCCCCTCATTGGCGAGACGCCAATCCAGTTCGCTCTGTTCCAGCGTGTCGAACCAGTCATGAAGATGCTCGCTGTAGGTCCGCAGCGTCTCCGTCGCATGAGAGCGGCCGGGGATTGTGGAAAGCTCGAGCAGATAGCTGAAGGCCGGCTCGACGATCGACATCCGTGCGTCGAGCAAAATGGGAAATCCGTTCGGAATCCCGTCAACACCGGCGACCGCCCGCACGATCGAAACCATCCTGCTCTCCGGAGGCAAGGCACCCGGAGGCGCAAAAGGACATCGACATCGTCCAAGTGGTTACACCGTCGATGAAACTGACAAATGACAGCACCTGAAGAAAAGATAAGCGGAGCGCCTACGGCGCGAGTCTTCTCATAGATGCGAGGGGTTCCCCTCGTGCTCTCCCGTTCGCCACGTGGCAGGGGTGCAGGACTTGTCCTGCACCCCATGGAAAAGCTTGTGGCGTCGCCGCCGCGTCAAGTGCTGTCCTCGCTACGCTGCGGGAACACTTGACCCGGACGTCTGCGTGCCAGGATCACAAGACAGCGCGCTAAAGGACACTTCCGTGCACGCAACCTAAGCCGTTGGCGGTGGAGGTGAAGGTGCCGATGGTCGCCATGATGATACTCCGTTCCTGTTTCAGGGCCGCGCCCTCCGCGGCCTCGATGGCTGTCGACCAGACCGGTGACGATCGGACCGCACCTCGAAGAGGCTGAAACGTAGTGGAAGGCGGCCATTAGCGACTTTCTTGAACCGCGAGGAATGCGAACACAGTTCGCAGGGGAAGAAAGTCGCGCAAGGCCGTTGCGGGAAAACGATCGAGGCGTAGCCGCTCTCCGGTCAGACATGCCCCATCGAGCCCACAGAAGGGCTGGCCATTCGCAACAAGGGGAGGAGCCGTCTCAAGGCCCGCTCCATCGGCATCGTCCGCGAGCCCTTACAGAAGATGCAGACGGGTTGTCACTCCACGACCGTCAGGAGAGCCCAATGAGCGGCACGATAATCCGAAGAGCCTTCACGCACACAACTGTCCCCGATGTCGGGAGCATTTGTACGGCCGGGGAGCACTCCCTCACAGAAGGGCGTACCCCTGTTCATCGGCATGGCGACGATGCTGCCATGGCCTAGCGCGTTCAGCGTCGCTTTCGGGTGCGAGGCACCTCAACCCTCGGGCAAGCTCTCCGGCCACCGTTGCGCACCGTGCAGAACGCGAAGGATGCGGACCGTCGTTTTGGTCACGACATAGGCCGCGACATAAGGCGTGCCGGCAATCACCAGTTCGCGCGTCCCGTGGATCCTTCCGGGACGACCGCTTTCGGGAAACTCTCGCAGACGGCGCGCCGCAGCCGCAATCCGCTCATCGACTGAGGCCGCGGCGGCAGAACTATCCGCCTCAATATGAGAGAATATGCCGTCACGGTCGGAGAGCGCGTAAGCGGACCATACAAGCTTCACGTTGGGACGTCGCTCGCACGACGGCGCGCCGCCGCCCGCCGCTCCGCGAAATGTGCCTCGGCCTCATCGTCGGAGATATCGGGCCGGGTGTCGTTCAGCGCCTCCAATACCTTAGCCCGGAACCAGGCGTCATGCGCCTCGCTGTTTGCCACCAGTTCGAGCGGAAGCGCGCCCTCATTGGCGGTGCGGGTGAGCAGGATGCGCACGGCATCGGAAACCGTGAGCCCCATGCTTTCGAGCACGGCCGAGGCGCGATCCCGGATCTCGGCATCAATGCGGGTTTGAACGAGAGCATTCGCGGCCATGGGCGCCTCCTGTATCGCCCGAATGTAATGCAATTGAATGGCCGGCGCCAGCTTTCTACGCCTCATGCGCTTCCTCGCCTACGCTACAAGATCGGGGAAGGCTATCCGCCCTCCCCTAAAACTCTCATCAGGCAGCCTCCCGATCCTCGGAAGCCGCCGGCTGGAGGCCGTGCAGAAAGGCGACAGCGCGCTGCGCATGCGCGGCAGCCGCGAAGATCGCGCGCTTGTCATCCGCGAGAACTTTTAGCCAGGAGGCAAGATAGCTGGCGTGGTCGGGCCGAGGTTCCAGCTCCGGGACAATGCCGAGATCGGCGCAGAGGAAGCAGCTTCCGAGCTCGGCGATGAGCTCCTCGCGCGCGCGCTCGGTCTTGTCCTTGCCGTAACGGCTGAGGTCGCGATTGACGCGATGCACCGCCGCCGTCCAGTGCGTCGCCTCGTGGCTGAGGACGGCCGCATAGGACGCCGCATCGCGGAATGCCGCGAAGAGCGGCATCTGGATGTGATCGCTCGCCGGCGCATAGTAGGCCTTGTCGCCGCCGTGCCGGATGACGGCCCCAGTGTTGGCGAAGAAGCGATCCGCCTGCTCGATCCGCTCCACCGGATCACGCGCGGGCGGCAGCGCCACGTGGAAGCGTTCCGGAAGGCCGTCGATCTGCGCCACGTTGAAAACGGTATAGGCCCGCAGGAACGGAATCTCCCGATCGAACTCTTCACCGGCAGCATCGACATCGGTCTTGGTGAAGCGGCTCGCGAAGACGACCATGGAGCCCGTCTCGCCTTTGCGGACGGCACCGCCGAGCTCGATCGCCTGCTTAAAGGTCATCCAGGTCGGCGACGCGAAGCCGCGAGCCGTGGCTTCCGACCAGAGAAGCAGCACGTTCATGCCGCTATAGGGCTGACCATTGTGTCTCAGCGGTCTCGTCACCCGGTCCGCGGCGTTCGCCGCGCTCCAGGGCTGCATCCACGGCCGGACGCCTTTCTCAAGCTCCGCGAGGAGCTTCTCGGTGACGCGCGCATAGACGTCAACACGCTGCTCCTCTTCCTTGCCTCTCATTTCCCTGATCCTCCATGGTGGAGGTCGCGATCCTCGCGACCCCGTCACGGAGGTCCCCGGCCGGGGCACAGGAGCGGGCGCGCACCCGCAGGGCCGCAACGCCAGTGGAGGACGGCGAAGCCGTTGCGCGCTGATCCGCCCCCGGCAGGACCTGCGGCCGGGACGGGGTGCGGGGTTGCGTCTTCGTCGTTCGGCGACCGGTGCACGCCCCGACGAAAAAAGGGCCGGCTCCCGAAGGAGGCCGGTCCTGGTGGCGATTGAGGTGATAGGCGAGGGGTTGCGGGGCCGAGGCCCCGCCACGGTGGCTCAGCCGAAGGCGGACATCTGCAGTGCGGCCGCCTTGCGATCGACGGATGCGCCGGGATTGTCGAGCGGGCGCTCGAAGGGCTTCCAGGTCTCTCCGACGACGTGCTTGTAGGCCGCAACGGCGCCTTCGGCCGCCATTCGAAGAGCGTGCGCCTGGAGCCCCATGTCGGCCGCGAACTCGCGCTTTCGCTGTGCGGCGGATTCGAACCCGACCGGACCGTCGAAGTCCTCGTCGCGGCTGTCATTGGCGGCCTTGGCCGTCGCGTCGCGGGCTTCGGTCACAGCGCGGGAGTAGAACTGCCCGGCGCCGTGGGCGGATCCGACATAGGAGCCAACGATGCGCTGGAGATGGATCTGCATCGCCCGTTCGCCGAGGCCTTCGCTGAGGCTTGCCGACGTCTCGACGATGAAGCGCTCATGGATCTCTCGGATGCCGTCGCTGTCGAGGAGTGGGAGCCCGAAGCTTTCGGAAATCCGCAGCGCCTGGGCGGCGTCGGGGCAGGCGAGGCGGACCATTTCAAGCGTGGTGCCCTTGCGGAGCGGGACGACGCGGGCGGTCTGTCGGGCGGGTTGAGCTGGCTTGGCCATGGACTGTTCCTTTCGGCTATCCCGAGGCCCCGGATCGGCCCTGCCGTCCTTCCCTCGGGTGCGGTCAAACAAAACTGGCGTCCGGCGAACGCCTCAGGGTCCGGGACCGCCAAAGCGAGCGGGGGCGGTCTGCGGCCAAGCGGGGCGGCAGCCCTGCGCGGGACACGGGCTGTCCCTGCCGAGCGCGGCGGTCCCGGCCGCAACGCGGCGCGCCAGCGGCCTTGAGGCGGTCGCCAGCCGGTTTAGACCGCGCCAAACCCGAGGGGAGGTCGGCAGGGTTGGTGCCGCAATCGTCAGATGCCGATGGACACCTCCTCGGTCATGCCAAGCGGCGCCGGAACCCCGCCGGTCCATCCTGCAGCACCTGAGCCGAAATTGAACCAATGCCGCGAACCACAGGTGGAATACACGAGCCGCAGCTGCGCCCCAATGACATGGCATCCTTGAGATGGCCTGCCGCCCTCATTCGCCGCGCCGACACGTGCGAGACTAGGCGGCGTGATCGTGTGGCAGAGAACATCGTGCTCGCAGCGCCTCGATCGCTCGGTCCTGCCGCGCCAGCTTTCGGGAAAGTGCGTCAATCTCCGGCTGCCGCTCGGCCGTGATGGCTGCCAGGTGCGAACGATAGCGTTCGAGGAATCCCCCCGGATCGTGGCCATCGCTGCGTCTATAGGCGGGTCGTCTCGGCTGGAGCTGAGGGATCATCGCCGTCATGCGACGAGTGATCTGCCGGTCAATAACGTCGAGCTGCTTCTGGATTTGCCGACGCGACGCCTCCAGGCGGAAGAGCCGTGCGGACGGGTCGGCGATGGAGGTCATGGCGCCGGCCTCCCTCGCAGCGAGAGGAAGCTCGACGGGCCGTCATAGGTGCTATGCCGCGCCTCATCGACGACGAAGCCGAAGGGGCCGCTCTTGTATTCCTCGGACGGAACCAGGAACCGGCGTTCCTGCGTGCCCGTGCCGCGGCTGCCGCCGCGCGTCGCGACAACTTCGACGAACCCCTTCTTGTCGGTGGACGTGATGGCCGAGATCACAATCCAGTCGTTGGCGTGCGTGACCTGATGCTGTCGGCCCGTATCCCGACTCCAACCGACGATGAGCGCAGACATCTCGTGGTCGAGCTCAAGCGGCCACTGCAGCCCCTTAACGAGGACGTGCTCGGCCAGATAAGAAAATATGCCAAAGCTGTCGCACTGGACGTGCGGTTCAAGCATAGCAATGTCGAATGGGACTTCGTCGCCATTTCAAATAACTTCACGCCCGATGCGGAACTCGAAGCGCGGATGGCCGGCAAGCCGCGCGGTCTCATCATGGAGCTGGACGATCCGATCCGGATCCGAGTCTGGGCAAAGACTTGGGGCCAGATCATTCAGGAAGCCGAAGGTCGGCTCACTTTCTACAAGCGGCGCCTCGAATATCAGGCCAGCGACGAGGAGGCGCTGGCCTATCTCCGTGCGATCGACGCCGCCTATCTCAGCGAAGCGGTAAAGGCCCGCATCGCCGAGCTGGATGGCGGTGAAGCGGCCGATGAGCCAAAAGCTATAGGCTGAGCCGGAGCCTGGTGAGTGAACAAAAACCGAAGCTGAACAAATGTGGCTTCGCGGGTTCACGCCTAATCCACCGGACATCCATGACTGGGAGCGAGGCGTTACTCGTTTATCCCGCATCGCACTTCGTCCGAATTGAACGATGCGTCTTTCTTTAGGAGACGCTCTTGTCGCCAGCCCTACGGACGCATATGTCTGGTGGGTGGCGTCATAAATGTCCGCTTGCGGTCTATTGCGGATCGCCGTAACCGGCTGCATTTGTTGACTTCACCAGTCAACGGGAAAACTAACATGACCACGGAAGTCGAACAATCATCCGAAGGAGAATCTTCGCCCACCTCCAAGGCGACGAAGAAAGCCTCGGCCGAGAAATGGGGCCAGTCCGTCATGGATCTGGGCTTTTGCGTCGTGCCGTCTCTTCTGCTGCGTGCGCAGCGTCGGCTGAACCTCAATCCGACCCAACTCGCGGTGCTCCTGCAGCTCTGCGACTTCTGGTGGGACAAGGAACGCAAGCCGTTTCCGAGCAAGGAAACCCTGTCGCAGCGGCTCAGCCTGAGCGAACGCCAGATCCAGCGCTATATCGCCGAGCTCGAGAAGGAGGGACTGGTCCAACGGATCGAAAGGCGCGCCAGCAATGGCGGCAAGCTCAGCAACACCTACGATCTCACCGGGCTGGTGAAGAAGCTGCAAGCACTCGAGCCGGATTTCCGGGAAGCGGAGGAGACCGCCAGGGCGGCGCGCAAGGCGGTCGCCAAGCGCGGCTTCAAATCCGCGAAAGCCTCGGCTGCGTCCAAGGAGGCGGCGGCATGATCGGCGAATTGTGCGGAAGAGGAGGCTCTGGAAAAGCTGAGCCCCGGGTGCATGCCAACGGCAGAGGCGATCCCAGGGCTTACGGGAGGCAATATGGGTAACCCCGGGGCAGTAGTCAAGAACGCCTTCTCCTATACCGACGCCATCATCGACGCCCTGGAGACATCGTTGTCGCCGGAGCGCATGGCAACCTATGTCACTCGTGCGGGCGGGGATCGTGAGAAAGCAGTCCGTCTCTATAGCTGGAACACAGCGGTGAGTGCAGCCTTCTATGGCCCGCTGCAGGGGCTGGAAATCGCATTGCGCAACGCGATGCATCGTGCCCTCGCCGCGCGCTACGGCGCCGATTGGTATGACAATCCGGCCGCTAGTCTTGATGCCGGCACACTGTCGAGAATCTCCGCCTCCCGTGCGGATCTGCGGCGGGACGGCTATCCCGACGATCCGCCTCACATGGTGGCGGCGCTGTCCTTCGGATTCTGGGTCGCCCTGCTCGGACCAGGCGGACGGCTGCCGGGTTATGGCAAGGCCAACTACGACATGACCATCTGGCGGGCCGGTGTTTTCAGGGCCTTTCCGCATGCGCGATTGAGCCGCAAGGCAGCCCATGCGCCGCTCGACTATCTGCGCACCTTCCGCAACAGGATCGCGCATCATGAGCCGATCTTCGACCGCCACCTTGCGGCGGACTATGCCTCGCTCCTGCAGGTCGCCGGCTGGATCAGTGCCGAGACGCGGGCCTGGATCGAGCACCACAGCCGCGTGCCGGCGGTGCTAGCGCAGTCGCCCGACGATGCCGGCCTCTTGTTCTAATGGTCGCCGATGTCGCTGCTCGCCGCCACCCAGATCCCCAAGCCCGCCGACGAGCAGGCGTTCGAGCGCGCGTCCGTCGTGTTGTGGCGCGGGCTTCTCAACGATCCCGCCGTCCAGCGCAACGGACGGCGTGGCCAACGCCAGAATGGCGTAGACCTCTTCGGCATTCGCGATGGCGATGCGGACCGGCATGTCGGCATCCAGTGCAAGCTGAAGAGCGAGGGGCACGCCCTCTCGGAAGATGAGGTGCGCGGCGAGGTCAAGAAGGCGCTGACCTTCAAGCCGCTGCTCAAGGAATACTACGTCACCACCACGGCGCCCGACGACGTCGCGATGCAGGAACTGGCGCGTGAGATCACGCAGGAGCTTGCGGCGGCCGGTACGCCGATGCGCGTGTTCGTGTGGGGATGGAACACGCTGGAGGAGCGGATCAGCGAGGACGGATCGGCCCGCAAGGCCTTCGATCCGACCGCAACGCTCTTCAGTGAAGAGATTCTCGCCGAGACCCGATCGATTGCCGCCGGTCAGGGCGAGATGCGCGAGGATCTTGCCGCCGGTCTCACCGGCTTGAGGTCGATGCTCGCCGAGGTGAGCGGCCGGCTTGCCAATCCGCCCGGCGACAGCACCATCGGGGTGAACGCGGTCGAAGCGTATCTCGATGCCGAGATCGACGAGTTCCGCGAGCTAAACAACAGTGGCAAGACACAGACGGCCTTGCCTCTCCTAGAGCGCTTGCTGGCCCGGGTCGGCGACTCGGCCTCGGGGCGTATACTGTTTCGCATCAAAGCGAATATCGGCAATTGTCTCCTGGCGCTCGGCAGAGACGACGAAGCCGCCGCCCTGTTGCTCGAGGCATATGACCATGCGCCCGATGAGCCGAAGGCGATCGCCAACAAGGCCTTCGGTCAGCTTCTCCGCGGCGAATGGCAAGAACTGCTGGCATTCGGGAGGAACCAGCTCGAGGCTGATCCCTCTAACGAATGGCTTGCGGGCTATCTCGTCCAGGCGGCCCGGTTCGACGAGGCGGTGACCGATCCGCTTGAACTCATTCCGGAGCAGCTCCGCCGAACCGCCGCCGTGCAGGTTGGCTGGGTCGACTTCATCAGGCGCCGCGGCAAGCCAGGTGAGTGGTGGGAGCCCGCGCACCAGGTGCTCGCGGCGCACCCGCTCGAACTTCATGCCGTGCAATTTGCGGCCGAGGCCGATCTCGACGAGATCGTTACTGGCGATCGCTTTCAGCGGCAGCGGATTCTGTCCGAGCCCGATCGGCTGCGGCTGGAGTCAGCCACCGCTGCGCTCAAATCCCAATGGGATCGGGCGAGGATCACAGACGGTCCCTTGCGACCGGAGGACGCCGCGCTCTGTGGCAACGCCATCGTCGGAATGGCCGCACTCGAGAGGTTCTCCGAAGCCACAGATATCGCCCGCCAGGGCCTTGCCCTTGCACCGGACGATCATGATCTCCTCGTTCGCGCAACCACGGTCGCCATCGAGGCCGGCGACGAAACCCTCGCGGCGGAGCTACTTCCCAGGCTGCCTGCGACCCGTGACAGCGTCGTGCTGAAGTTCCGTTATCACGCGGCGCGGGCCGACTGGCCGGAGGTCGTCGCGTTGTTCGAGAACAGTGCATCGCTGATCCCCTCCACCGAGGAACCGATCATCACGGCCACGGCAAGGCTCGCAGCGATTAGGATCGCAGTCGATGATCCGGACGAGCGCCGGCGACAGATAGCAGTCGTTGCCGCTGATGCGACCCGCGATCCGCGCGCCAGCATCGTCGTGGCCGACTTCGCGCGTCGGGAGGACATGGAGGATATTGCCGACGCCGCCTTCCAAGCAGCTCTGAAGCAGATCGACGATGACAGTCATGCGGCCGATCGGCTGATGGTGGCGCATCACGCGAACCGCCGCGGAGACGACGCGATTGTCATCGATTTGCTCTCTGGCAGAGTTGCGGAGGACCACGACAGCGACGAGCTCCGAATGCTGGCACGGGCGTTCGTTAACGACAGCCCGATCCGCCAGCGTGCCCTCGCCTTCTTTGCCCGGCTGCCCGCGAGGGTGCGGGAGATCTCCTATTACCTACATGCCGAAGGGCTGCTGCACTTCAATCGTGGCGCACTCAGCGAAGCGGAAACCGCATTGCGCAAGGCAGTGGCGGCTGATCCCGATCTCGACAATTACATCGCCCTGTTTTCCGTACTCCACCGTCTCGATCGCGGCGATGAAATAAGGGCGCTCGTCGATGGCATCGATCTGGCGACGGTCAAAGGCACACCGGCCCAGAAGATGTTCCTGGCCCAGGTGATGCGAAAAACCGGTGAGGGGCCAAAGGCGCTTCGATATGCCTACTCGGTCCTTCAATCGGCGCGCAACGATCAGAAAGCAGTCCTTCGCTATTTCGGGCTAATCATGATGGATCCCGATGAGGGGCTGATCCCG
This sequence comes from Ancylobacter polymorphus, assembly GCF_022836935.1. NCBI lineage: Bacteria > Pseudomonadati > Pseudomonadota > Alphaproteobacteria > Hyphomicrobiales > Xanthobacteraceae > Ancylobacter > Ancylobacter polymorphus. The sequence continues at coordinate 35,019 of NZ_CP083240.1, forward strand.
CCCACGGAGTCCGTCGGCGTCGACACCTGGGTCCGTATCGAGAGTGACCGGCATGAGCGTCACGCCTTTCTCATCGAGGAGGGAGCGGACCGTCCGGCCGATGATGTCCTCAGTCCGACCCATCCGATGGCGGCAGCCGCTCTCGGCCTACGGGTGGGCGATGAATTCGAGATGCCCCTGGCATTCGGCGGCACCCGGCGGTGGCGCGTCGCCGAGATCAAGCACAAATATCTCCACGCGCTTCACGACGTCATGGAGAATTTCGAAAATCGGTTTCCGGACGCCGAGGGCTTCTACACGATCACCATGCAGGAGGGTGATATCCAGCCGGCGCTGGAGCAGGTCCGCCGCGTTGCGGAAGGTAATCGCAGTCATGCCGACCTCTACCTGAAGAACAACTGTCCCATCAGCTTCGTCGTGGGCAAGGGTGGTCGTGATACGATCCGCTTCGTCGAGTACATCCGCTTTCTCGATTTCGACCTCCGTACCTGTCTGGGCACGGAGACCGAGCGTCTATCCGCGCGGGGGGCGCTCCAGGCGTATCGGCAGGCCGGAGCGGTGCTCGACGCCTACACCGCCTGGACGGTGTCCACGATGGATGCCTTCGACGTGCTTCAATCCGTGTTCGGTACCCTGATCGTCCCGCAAACCGTGATCGACGAGATCAAGACACTCCGGGACGAGCAGGAAACCACAACCAGGCCGTCGATGACGATGACTTGGCACAACGGCCATTACATCCGTCAGGAGCACACGGCGCAGGACATCGCCGCGCGGCGCGACTACATCATTGAGCAGCTCACGCGGATCGAAGCCGCCTGCGAGGTCCGCCCCGTCCTCGCCCCGGATGACCCAACCGACATCGCCGTTCTGATCAACCAGTCGTTCGGCAGCCATGTGCTCGATGCTGCCAACTTGGCGGGTTCGAAGCATCTCCTCGTCTGCGAGGACATGCATTATCGCCGGTTCGCCGAAGCGGCCTGCTCTGCGAAGGGTGTTTGGCTGCAGGCGGTTTTCTCGCTCGCGCACGAGACCGGCATGATTGATGCGCGCCGCTACATCGATCTCGTGGTGAAGCTTGCCTGGCGACGGCACGGCCACCTGTCACTCAACGCGGGCACGATGCTTGCGGTCCTTCGTGAGGACGACGAACGGGGGTTGGAGAACTTCAAGGCGGTCGCGAATTTCATCGGGACCAGGAATGCTGAACTTCGGTCGCATATCGAGGTGGCGACCGAGTTCATGAACCAGCTTTGGCATGAGACCGACCGCTTCGATCTGCGCTGCATGCAGGCGACTGGCGCCCTTCTGGAGCGGATCATTCGTTTCAGAACCGAGGATTGGGCGCTTGTCCTCGCATTCCTGAAACGACGTTGTTCGCCTGATGTGCGTCAATACATCGATGGCTGGATTACCGGTCACTTCCTTCCGGCCGGTGAGGTCACAGCTGCTATGCGCGAGATTGAGGATGTAGCAAGACGTCTGCGGATGGGGCCTTCCGCGCGCTTGAACGTTCCCGCTAGTCGGCCGCCGCGCGAAGCAACGAAAGGTGGGAAGAAGCGAAGCGTATGAATCTCAGATGAGAGCTTGCGCAATGCCACATAGAGGCGCCAGCGGCCGGCCGGGATGAGGTCCTTCCCAGGTCCTCGCGAGCCACATAGCCCGTCTCGCGGAGTGTCAGAGTGTCTGTCCACGGCTCGCGCATCATGGTCGGTATCGCCGCCGTAGCGATCATAAGGCCGATAGTCTTCCCTCAGCACCTGTTTCCTCGTCCACCAACGAGTTAATCATCGAGCTCGGTGACGTCCGTCTTCGATGTCTGCTCCACCGGTTGGGGAACGCCCAGCGCGCTGACACCGCCGACGAAGGTCTTGCCTCTCCCCCAAAGCCGCTCGGGGTACTGAGTGTGCATGAGCCAATGTTCCAGGGCGTCATAGATCGACGACAATTCGGCGTCGGCCTTCCGCAGCTGGCGAACCACGTCTGCTTCGCGGCGCTTATCGACGTGTCGGCCGAGCGCCGGGACCACTTTCGGAGCCCAGGCCCCGGTCTCCAGGTCGAACAGGGTAAGGCCGAAGGGCGTGTGCGCCGCTACATTGCGCGCGCCCGCGACCTTCTCGAGCCGCTTGAAGATCTTCTTCAGTTCGTCGGTCGGGCCAGGAGCGAGCTTCATCGCCTCCGCGAGGCCGAGTAGCACCTTCCGCTGGCCTGAGTCCGAGGCGTAGCTGAAGAAGAGCGTCTCGGCCATCGGTGACCCGAGGCCGGTTATGTGCGTGAACACTCGGAGCAGCTGGTGGGTGTTGCGCGACCAGGCCAGCATGACTTGCCCAACCAGCTCAGCGTGAACCTGCCATTCTGCCTCACCTATCATCGGCGCCCTCGCTGTATCATCATCCAATGGCACCTACGTCAGCATCGCAGCGCGGCAACTCGAGCTCTGGCCCATGCCCCATCTGGCGCATAGGGTCGGTGTCTCTCTTTCAGATGGACTGAGCGTTAGCGTTTATGCCCGAGGCATCCGCATCCCCATAATCCATCCCAAAATGGGGATGCATTGATGCACTGACAACGTGCCGACGGCGCCAATCCAGACCAAGTTGCGTAGCACCTCTATGGTGGCCACATGCGGCCGAGCACGCCGTCCTTCAGCACGAAACGATGCGCTAGCGCCGCGCCGGCGTGGACGAGGATCAATCCGCCGAGCGTCAGCCCGAGAACGTTATGCATCGTCCAGAGCACATCGGAGACCGCCTCGTTCTTCCCGGTGACAGCCGGCAGGGTCACCGACCAGAACACGTTCATCGGCTCGCCATAGGCATTGGTGCCAATCCATCCGATCACCGGCATGGCGAAGAGAATGACGTAGAGAACAATATGCACGCTCTCCGCCAGCAGCCGCTGAGAGGGCGGGATCGACGCTGGCAGAGGCGGCGGCTTATGCGTCAGGCGATAGCCAAGGCGGACAACGACCAGCCCCAGCACCACGATGCCCAGCGACTTGTGCAGATTGAACAGCCAGTCCTGGAAGGCGTCCCAGGGCAGGTAGTTCACGGCGATGCCGAGCGGCACCATCGTGATCACGATGGCCGCCATGATCCAGTGCAGCCGGCGTGCTGGTCGTCGGTAGCGGGGCGGTTTGGGCGCGATCGGATCCGGCATCTGGCTCACTCCATTACCGACATAGGACCGCTATAATGATCAGCATCGCGGACGGGTACAGCCCCACCGGAGGGCGGCTTTCAATGGGGCCGAGTCCCTCAGATCTCCTCGTCGGCCTCAACCTGGTCCTCGAGGTCGTCGTCGTCCATATCGCCCGCCATCAGCCCGAGCGGGATATCCCCCGCCAGCAGCATGTCTTTGCTGAGCAGGCCGGTATCCTCGAGCGCCTCCATGTCGGGCAGGTCGCGCAGCGTGTCGAAGCCGAAATGCGACAGGAACTCCTTCGTCGTCACATAGGTGTAGGGCGCGCCAGGCTGCGGCGAGCGCGGCCCGGCGGCGATGAAGCCAAGCCGGCGCAAATGACCGATGGTGTCGCGGCTGATCTCCCGGCCGAAGAACTGGCTGAGCTCGCCGCGGGTGATCGGCTGGAAGTAGCCGATGCACAGCAGCACCAGTGCCTCGGACTGCGACAGCGGTTTGGTCTCGGTGGTGCCGAGACCGGTGGCCACCTGGATCGCCTCGGCAAAGCTCTTGCGGGTGCGGTGCTGCCAGCCGCCGGCGACCGCCACCAGCTCATAGGGCCGGCCGCGCAGCTCGGCGCGGATGTCGTCGATCAGATGATCGAGGCTGCAGTCGCGACCGACCACCTTGGCCAGCACCTCGCGGGTGACCGGCTCGCTTGAGGCGAAGATCACCGCCTCGACCCGGCCCATCCATTCGCGCCAACGCAGCTCCGGCGGCAGGGCGCTGAGCTCGGCATCGAAGCTCACCGGGGTTTTGGTGCGCCGGGCCATCCTCACAGCCCATAAAGCTTGAAGCTGGCGCGGCCGGTGAGCTCGCGCACTGCCCCCAGCACCTCGAGCCGCTCGAACAGCCGCCGCGCGCCCCAGCGCGAGAGCTTTGGGGTTGCCAGCGTGCCCGGCACCGCATCATCGTCGAGCAGAAGGGCGATCGCCTCCCCTGCCCCCTTGGCGCGCAGTTTTGGCGCCACCGCCTGCAGCCGGGCGGCGCGCGGGGCGATCTCGGCGGCATAGCGCAAGGCGCGCGCCGAGGCCTGCGCCATGGCGAGGCAGAGCGCGGCCTCGAAGCCGTCGTCACCCGGACGAAGCCGCCCTCCCCGGCCGGCGCCACGGAAGGCGGCGCCATGCGCCTCGACCATCAATAGCGGCACCGGCAGCGCCCAGCGCAGGCGCAGCGCCAACGCCTGATCGGCCAGCCACCAGCCGAGCAGTCCGGCGCTCGGCGCCACTGTGGCGACGGCACGCAGCACCGCCGCGGCAACAAGCGGCGCCGCCCGCCCCTCACTGAGGTGACGGTCGATCTCTTCCGGCAGAGCGGCCAGCTGCGGGCTCCAGCCGAGGCCGAGCAGGCCGCAGGTCGATTGAAGGATCGTCGCATCGATCGTCGCGGAGCGCTCGGCGAGGCGCCGCCAAGCGGCCAGCAGCCGGCCGGCGGGACCGGGATCACCATCGGCGGGACGCAGCATCCAGGCGTCGCGCAGGGCGGCTTCGTCCTCGGCACGACCGGCGTGGCGCGCCGCGGCGGCGGCACAGGTGAGCGCCAGCCGGGCGCGCCAGGCGCCAGCCCAGGGCGGGTCGGTGCGCACCAGATTGTCGAGTGAATTCAACGCCGCGCCGGCGAGGAAGGCCGCCTCCGCCGGATGGGCGACCGGGCCGCGCGGCAGCGCCCAACCGGGGATGGTTGGCACGGCTATGGGGACCGAAGGGGGCGGAATCAGCGCGGCATCCATGGCAGAAGCCTATCTGGCCCTGTCGGCTCGAAGCTGGGATTTTGGCCAAGTTGAAGAACGAACCTAGAACGCCAGTTATCGGCAGGGCAATCTGCATGCGACCATGGGGTCGCTTGGTCTTGTGTCCGCAAGAGGATCGGTCAACGGACACGCTTTCCGCTCCATCTCGAAAAGCCGAAAACCCTTGCTGCGCCTGATAAGCGTTTGTCTCATATGAATGGTACTATATTTCTTGCATTGAAGGAGCCCCTTACGTTACAGATTCGGGCATGATGAACGCTCTCATCGGCTACGCCCGCTGCTCGACCGATAAGCAGGACCTCGCGGCACAGAAAGACGCCTTGCTGAAGCTCGGCGTGGCTGCTGATCGCATTTACACCGATCGCGGCTTTACCGGCACAAACCGGGCCAGGCCGGGCCTGGATCAGGCGCTCGCGGCGGTGCGCAGCGGCGACACACTGGTGGTGCCCAAGCTCGACCGGCTTGCCCGCTCCGTGCCGGACGCCCGAGCAATAGGGGATGAACTTTCAGGTCGGGGAGTCAAATTGCAGATCGGGGGGAGCGTCCATGATCCAACCGATCCGATGGGCAAGCTGTTTTTCAACATCCTCGCCACCTTTGCTGAATTCGAGGCCGACCTCATCAAAATGCGAACGCGCGAGGGCATGGCGGTCGCGCGCGCCAAGGGAAAGCTGCGGGGCAAAAAGCCGAAGCTTTCCGATCGTCAGCAGAAGGAGTTACGCCGCATGTACGACACTGGCGACTATTCGATCAGCGACCTTGCCGAGGTTTTCTCGATCTCACGACCGACTGTGTATCGGACGCTCATGCGTCATGCTTCGGCGAATGGGGTTCGTGATCAGGCGCAGTGCTAAGCTGGATGATTGGGCTTCGTTACTTTCGAGCCCGTTCTGAGTCCATCCCTGCGTCTCATCAGCGCTGCTTGCGGAAATACTGGTAGAGATTGTTGAAGACCGGAGCGCCCTGAGCGATGCGTTCCTCGTCGTCCGCATGAGCCATGGCGATGCCGGCGATCAGCCCAGCAATGCCCATGGCTTCCTCGCGGCCGAACTTGCCGTCCTTCAGGTCGATGTCGTGAACGATCTCGGCGATCGCCTGCAGTGCCGGGTCGTCGAGACCGGCGCGGGCAAGCAGCACCTCGAAACTGCAGCGGTCGCCCTCATGGGTGATTTCGCCTTCGAACATGTCGAAGCGCAGTTCCCCCGGCTTCGGGATATAGCCCTTGCCCGGCACGAAGCGGATGACAGCATCCGGGTCGATGAAACGGCGTATCAGCCAGCTACAGGCGATGCGGTCGATAAAGACGCCCTTGCGCGTAACCCAAACCCGTCCCTTGAGGTCTCGTATGTGCGCGGCCTCCGGCTGCTTCTCAATCATGTCTTTATCCTCCACCAGGCGCGCTTCGAGTTCCGCGATGGCGCCTTCGACCGACAGGCGGCCGCTTGCCCCGAAAAAGTCGATCGCCGCGAGGTCGGCAAGCCGCTTGCGCAGCCGGCCGAGCTGGCTACGCGCCTCGGCCGCATCCACCTCTGGCTGATCGAGCTTTGCCACGAGCGCTCGCGCGTCCCTGGCGATCTCGTCGTAGTCGGCGTCGCGCGCCGCATCGAACAACGCCCGCACCTGGTCGTCCGAAAAGCCGTCGATCAGACGCGCCTCGCAGACGATGGCTTCGCCACCGCCCTCGACGATCTCTTTCAGGAGCCACGCGAAGTCCTCCTGCGTCTCGGCGGTCGCAGGCAGCGCGTAGACGGTGCTCTTGACCGCGACTGCCCCGATGCCCTGCAGCCGCCGCCAGACCTTCACCCGGAAGTAGGCCGGCTTGGTCGGGATCTGATGAATCAGAAGAAGCCACTTCGCTGCGGATTGGCTCGAAATTACGTCATTTTCCATATTGATACCGTATCATTAGGACCATACAATGCAACAAGTGTATCAATTCGATTGACCAATTGAAGGTTTTCCTTATCCGAAGAGGCCTATTTCTACATGACTCAGACGCCCGACCTTGCCGGTAGCAATGCTTCTGATCAGCAAGAGCTAACTGTGCCCACCCTATCGCAATGGCAGATTTTCGTGCGCTTCCTGCGCTTTGGCCTCCTCGCATGGGGTGGACCTGTCGCGCAGATTGCGATGATCCGGCGAGAACTCGTGGATGAGGAGCGCTGGATCTCCAGCGGTCGGTTCAATCGCCTCCTTGCTGTCTATCAGGTGCTGCCGGGGCCTGAGGCGCACGAGTTGTGCGTTCATATAGGCATGCTTCCGGGCGGGCGTATGGGCGGCTTCCTTGCGGGACTCGGCTTCATGCTGCCGGGCTTCCTCCTGATGTTCGCTTTGTCGTGGCTCTATTTCACGATCGACATCACGCAATCGGCTTTAGGCCCAATCTTCCTTGGCGTTCAGGTTGCAGTGATCGCGCTGATCGTGCGCGCTGTCCATAGAATTGGGGGGCACGTTCTCCTCGACAAATGGCTCTGGGGCATCGGGATCGTGAGCGGTGCCGCAGCATTTCTCGGAGCGAGCTTCTGGATCACGCTTCCGGCAGCAGGGTTGGTCTACGCCTTCGCCGTGCGAAAACAGCATGCACTTGCGGCCCTCACCTTGGTAGCCGCCACCGTGCTCACTGTCCTGGTCGGGCCAGAGAGTGCAACAGGCCTGCTCGACAGCGCCCAGCAAAGCACAGCGCTCTCCGATGGATCGATCGCGCAGGACGCGTCGCTGGTGGGACTGTTTCTCTCTGGCCTCAAGGCCGGTCTCCTGACCTTTGGGGGAGCCTACACCGTCATTCCGTTCTTGCGCGACGACGCGGTGGGAAACGGCTGGATGACGGACGCCCAATTCCTCGACGGTCTCGCCCTGTCTGGAATCCTGCCCGCACCGCTCATCATCTTCTCCACCTTCGTCGGTTATTTTGGGGGCGGTCCGCTCGGCGCCATCGCCATGACGATCGGGATTTTCCTTCCAGCCTTCGGCTTTTCGCTGCTCTTCCATGAACGTCTGGAGAGCTTGGTCGAGAACAAGACGCTACACAGCTTCCTGGAAGGCGTATCCGCAGGCGTTGTGGGTCTGATCGCCGCGACGACGGTCGAACTCGCGCTTGTCGTCGTCGACCGGCTACCGTCGTTGCTTCTCGGCGGGGTGATCTTCGCGCTCGCTCTGGCCGTCCTCTATCTCTGGAAATCCAGGGTGAACGTCGTTCTGGCCGTTGTCGGAGCCGGCTTTCTGGGCTGGCTCGGCTTCGGCCTCCTCCTTGGATAATACGCAACACGAAGGAGAGATCGCATGAAATGGATTACACGGGAACGTCCGGTCATCGACCGTATCGCCTGCCCCTGGCTTGTTGCTCGGTTCATCGACAAGGAGCCTGAATTTCTGTTCGTGCCGCCGGACCGGGTGGTCGCCGCCGCCGAGGAGACCGGCGCCATCCCCTATGACGTTCCGGGCGTCGAACTCACCCATGTCGGGGACGGCTGCAGTTTCGACGCCTTCGTCGCGAAATACGACCTAGACCGCGATCCGGCGATCAAAACCATCGCCGCCATCGTGCGCGGCGCCGATACCGACCGCCACGATCTCACGCCGCAATCGGCCGGGCTGCTGGCCATTTCGATGGGGCTGCGGGACCTCACGCCCGACGATCAAGAGGTCCTGAAGCACGGCTTCGTGATCTATGACGCCCTTTATGCCTGGGCGTCCCAACGTCAGGCGGAAACCCATAACTGGCCACCCGCTGCATGAACACTATCGACCGGCCGGATGTCAGGCGGCTTTCGACGCTGCGTGACAATCCGGCCCGGTATTCCAGGAGAGGCGGCTGATCGAGGCGGGGAGGCGCCAACAGAGGAGTTAGGCAATGAAGAAAATGATCTTCACGGCGTTGATCGCCGCGATCTCGCTCGCAACACCGGCTCTTGCCGATCCCGACTGGCAGGCAGTCGGAAAGGCGCTCGGCAAGGAGGGCACTGTTCAGCCGGACGGTATCTATCGGGTGGGACTGCCCCGCTCAGACCTCAAAGTCCTGCTGGACGGTGTCGAGATCAAACCGGCGCTGGCGCTCGGCACCTGGCTCGCCTTTCAGCCCATGGGCGACACGGAGGCAATGGTGATGGGCGACCTGGTGCTCACGCACGAAGAGATTAACCCTGTGATGAAGGTGCTGGCCAAGCACGGGATCGAGGTCACTGCACTTCACAATCACCTGCTGCGCTCCGAGCCGGCAACGATGTACATGCACGTGAGCGGGCACGGCGATCCGGTGAAGCTCGCCGCCGCCCTTCATGCCGGCTTGGTGGAGAGCAAGACGCCGCTCTCCACCGCTTCGGCTGGCGCGACGCCTGCCCCGGCGGCGATCGACCTCGACACTTCAAGCATCGATCAAACGCTGGGCCATAAGGGTAAGATCAATGGCGGCGTCTATCAGGTCAGCATCCCGCGGGCGGAGCCGATCAAGGACGGCGGCATGGAGGTTCCCGAAACCATGGGCTCGGCGATCGCCATCAACTTCCAGCCGACCGGAAAACGGCAAGGCCGCGATCACCGGCGACTTCGTGCTGATCGCGGCAGAGGTCAATCCGGTTCTGCGGGCACTGCGCGAGAACGGAATCGAGGTGACCGCCCTGCACAACCACATGCTCGATGACGAGCCCCGCCTGTTCTTCATGCACTTCTGGGCCAATGACGACGCGGAAAAGCTGGCGCAAGGGCTGAGGAGCGCACTCGACAAGGTTCGCGTCGCAAAACGCTGAGGAGACGCCCGAGCTTACGGCGACAGCCCTATCACGACAGGACGGAGGCTCGGAGTGAGCCCCTGGATCAAACCTACTTTGAATGGGAGATGGAACAATGCCCTTCAGCATCAAACCGCTCGGCTGCGATCCGGCGCGCATCAAAGGCATGTCGGAACGCCTCATCATCAGCCATTACGAGAACAACTACAGCGGCGCGGTCAAACGCCTGAACCTCATCGAGGAGCAGCTCGCCGAGCTCGACTACGCATCCGCGCCCGGCTTTGTCGTCAATGGACTGAAGCGCGAGCAGCTCGTCGCGATGAATTCGATGATCCTGCACGAGCTGTTCTTCGATGGCTTGGGCGATCAATGCGAGCCGGGAACGACACTGGCAGACGCGCTGGCCCGCGATTTCGGCTCCTATGAGCGCTGGCGCAGCGAGTTCGTTGCCATGAGCAAAGCGCTTGGCGGCGGCTCCGGCTGGGTCCTGCTCACCTGGTCGCCGCGCGACCGCAAGCTTGTCAATCAATGGGCATCCGACCATTGCCACACACTGGCCGGCGGCGCGCCGATTCTGGCGCTCGACATGTATGAGCATTCCTACCACATCGACTTCGGCGCCAGCGCGGCGAACTATGTCGACACGTTCATGGCGGCGATCCGGTGGGAAAATGCGGATCGTCTGGTTCTCGAAGCGCAAAGCCGATAGCGGAACGGGTTTGAAGGGGCGTGCCACAGAGGGTGGAGGTGCGTTCCCGTTTATGGGATTGGCGGCCTGAGGAGGTGCACGAAAGGCAGAAACTCGGCACCAGACCTGCGCCGGAGATCCGACCCGCGACCTATCTCTTCGCGGCGCGCGCCTTGCGCGACTTCGGTGATGGCTTCGTGGCGATCCTGTTGCCGGTTTACCTGCTCGCGCTGGGATTTTCGCCGCTGCAGATCGGGATCATCGCGACGGCATCGCTGTTTGGCTCCGCGCTCCTGACGATCGCGGTTGGGCTTCTCGGCGTGTGGCGCGATCTCCGCCAGCTGCTGCTTGCCGCGACCGGTCTGATGATCGCCACCGGCATCGCCATGGCGATGGTCCACGAATACGCGTTGCTGTTGGTGATTGCCTTTGTCGGCACGATCAATCCTTCGGCGGGCAGCGTGAGCGTGTTCGTGCCGCTGGAGCACGCCGCGCTCACCCGTGAAGTGACCGACGCTGAGCGGACGAAGATGTTCGCGCGCTATAGCCTCGTCGGGGTGCTCGCAAGCGCCGTCGGCGCGCTGGCGGCAGCTATGCCCGACTTCATGGGCACCCTGGGCCTCGACAGGCTGACCGCCATCAAGCTGATGTTCGTGCTCTACGCCCTGGTCGGCGTGATTGGTGGTCTTCTTTATGCCCGCATACCGCGACGACGCCGCGCAATCGGGCCTGAAGAGGCGTCGGCGCTCGGGCCGTCGCGTGCCATCGTCTTCAAGCTTGCTGCCCTGTTCAGCCTCGATGCCTTCGCCGGCGGCTTCGTCGTCCAGTCCCTGCTCGCCCTGTGGCTGTTCGAGCGATTCGATCTGTCGCTTGCGGCGGCGGGCATGTTCTTCTTCTGGTCCGGCGTGCTGTCGGCGTTCTCGTTTCCCGTCGCAGCCTGGCTGTCGCGGCACATCGGGCTCATCAATACCATGGTGTTCACCCACATTCCGTCCAGCATCTTGCTGATGATGGCGGCCTTCGCGCCCACGTTGCCCCTGGCGCTCGCCTTGCTGCTGATCCGGGCCGCCCTCTCGCAGATGGACGTGCCGACGCGCTCGTCCTACGTGATGGCCGTTGTCACGGAGGCGGAGCGGACCGCGGCGGCGAGCTTCACATCGGTCCCGCGCAGTCTCGCGGCGGCAGCCAGTCCTGCGCTGGCGGGTGTGCTCTTCGCGGCCTCATATCGGGCCTGGCCGCTCGTCATCTGCGGAGCGCTGAAGATCACCTATGACCTGCTGTTGCTGGTGCAGTTCCGGCATCTCAAACCACCCGAGGAGCGTTAAAAGCCCGGATGCCATGATGCTGCCTCGCGTTCTTCCGCGCGCTTAGGGTAGGATTTCACCCCCTTCCCGCAAACCACCGCAAGTACACATACACAACAGGAATCTGGTTGCGATGGATTGCAGCGCCCCCGATCGGTTCATGCCGCAAGCCGGCCAAAATCGATCCGGCTGTTCAGATCGAGATCGAACCTGCCATAAGGATTGACGTGGCTGTAGATCAACGGTGTGAGTCCGCGATAATCCTCCGGCGTCATCCGGTCTACCCATTTCGGTTCCACCAACACGGTCTGAAGCATACGGGTGTTCACATAAACGAGCGACGCCTGCAGCAGATGCAGTGCGAGGGCGGAGATTTCCTGCTCGTCAATCCGGTTGGTGGCGATCTCGCCGCTCTTGCCGAAGAAGACGAAACCGTTGGCGCTGTTCCAGTTCTCGACGACATTCAGCCCCTCGTGGATTTCCCGGCGGAATGCCTCCTGACGAAGATAGCGGCACAGGAATATGGTCTTGACCGCGCGGCCGAGTTCGCTCAGCGCCTTGTAGGTCGGGTGCATCACTTCGGCACGGGCGAAACGGCGCAGGATCGCCTCCGGGTCCGCCGTTCTCGACTGCATGGCGGCGGTGTATTTGACCATCTCGTCATATTGCTGCACGATCTCGTCCCAGTTGATCGCTCCGGAAAGGATCGGCAGCAGATTCGGCAGTCGTGAACGCATCGCCGCTTCAGGGATTGCCAGCTTCTGGCGCGCAATCGCCTTCAGGCGCGGGGCGAGTTCAAAGCCGAGAAGGCGGCAAAATGCGAAACCGACCGCGCTCTGACCATGGCTATCGACATACTGGCGCTGGATTTCCATATCGGTGCAATGACGCAGCACACCTTCGATCATGGAGGCGACCTCCGAGGAAGAGCACCGCTTGAGCTGCGAATACACGCAGGTCGCTCGCTTCTCCACGTGCCAGTAGATCATGACGCCGCGCCCGCCGTAGCGGGCATGCCATTCCGTCATCAGATTGCGATCCCACGCGCCGAACTTCGTGGAATCGGACGCGCATGCCGTCCCGGCATCTCCCCAAACGGCGGCATTGCGGATGGCCAGGGTCGCGTTTGCAACCCGTGCGCACGCCTCCCTCAGCGCCGGCGCGTGGATAAAGCGGCGGTGAACATGCAGCAGCTCGTCGTAGCTGACATCAGGTGTGGCGCCGGCGATCCGCTTGAGCCCGGCATTCGTGCCGAGACCATAAAGGCACAACAGAAGCCGCCGATCCAGCGCCTCGCGCGACAGAGCAACTCTCGACGCCGATGTTTCGAAGGCCTCCAGCAGACCGATATCGAGTGCGGCTTCCTTCAGCACGTCGAGCAATCCTGTCATCGGCCAGCGTTGACCGATCTCACCCTTGATCGCTTCAAGCCCCTTCGGCTCCGGTAGAGGCTTGAACGGCGTGATCGATATGCGGTTTTCGCCGCGCCACAGCAGCCGGACCTTGTCGTTTCGTGGGATCGTTTCGTTCAGAAGCAGTAGCTCATGCTCAAGCTCCTGGCGAATGCCGGCTGTGAACGCTCGCGCATCCGCGGTCAGGTTGAGGCCTGTGTAATAGGCGTTACGACGGATTTCGAAGTCCCTGGGAAGATCGTCGTCAGGATTGCGATAGCGGTCCGCACCGACAACCCAGATCTCCTTGGAGCGGATGCGATCCCGCAATTGGGTGAGGACACAAAGCTCGTAGCTGATCCGGTTCACACGGCCATCGTTATCGATGACCGAACTGCGCCATCTGGCCGGAATAACCTCGTCAATCGGCACATCCTGCATCGGCACGAACCGGCAGCCATCATCGACCTTGCTCTTGATCCAATCCAGCGCCGCCAGAACCGGACGCCACACGGTGTTGTTCGACCGGAATTCCAGAACCGAAAGCAGGCTGGGCAGCATGCGCCGGTAATGATTGGCCCAGGACGAGCGCATCACCTTATATATGCGCCGGTCGAGAGCCCCTTTCGCCTGGCTCTCCTTGACGATCGCCGCCAGCTTGTCCCTGCCTACGATAGGGAAGATGACATCGCAGACGCGCCCCGCGGGCTCGTCGATCGAAGCGCTGGCAATCTCAACCAGCAATCTTTCCTTGCCATAGACCCGCTCGATATCCTTCGCGATATCGCCTACGACCTTGCGTTTCGAGCGCGTCCCGATCTTGTGGACCGTCTCGATCAGCAGGTCGACCATGGCGTCCGTGAGTTGCGCTTCCCGCGACAAAAGATAAATCGCGTAGAGGCCGATTTGTCTGGCCGGCGCGTGCCGCCGCATCTCCCAGGCCTTTTCGCCGGCGACACGGCGGACGATCTGTTCCACCCATGCCTTGCCGGTCGTCGACAAGATATCCTGTGGCAGATCAAGTTTCTGAATGAAGGCAAGTTTTGCCGTCATCGCGAGGACGTTGTCGAGCGTGGCCTGGCCAGCATCACCTCTCATCGTATTGAAGCCGGTCTGGCCGTCTGCCTCGGCAATAGAAGCCTCCAGCAGTGCGACCGTGCTTGCTGAAAGGCGAGCGCTCAATCCGGCCAACCAGTCGTCGAGATAATGTTGCCGCTGCGAACGCACCAGGCGTTCCAGTTCCTTGTGCGACGGGCCGTATATGGAACGGTCCCGGCACCACAAAAAAACCTGCTCGAGCATGGCGCCAACCGATTGCCCGGTCGGACACAGTTCGCTAGCGATCCATAATGTCAGCTCTTCCCGATCGGACCGTTTCAGGCGCCGAAAGCCGAGATGCTGCAAAATCTCGGCACAATGCCGGCGTGCAGTCCGGCCGGAGAAATCGTACTGGTTCACGGCGTCACATTCGACGCCAAGCTGCTCGGCCAAATATGCAACGCCATCCGCGGGGACTGAGGCATGGTCCCGTACGAAGAAGCCGTGCGCGGCGAAGAACTTGAGCTGAACCCCCAATCCCAGTCGCGCCGGGGCCGGCTTGCCGTTCACAAAATCCATGTCGGAAAAGCTCAGACTCCAACGCCCGATAAATTCCTCATTCGAAATACGCAAACCCATCAGTCTACTCCATAATTCGGAACAGACTGTCGTTCCCTGCAAATTCAGCTGTCAATCATCGCCACCGTGTTCCCACAACGTTCGTCAACTTGGCCAAAATCCCAGCTTCGAGCCGACAGGGCCTATTTCCTGGTGCATGAACACGCAAAGGTGGACCATCCAGTCGTCCTGGCATTCTCGGAATGGATCAGGTCGCAGTTGCAGAAGGTCGAGCTCACGTAACATGCCAGTTGCGCAGTGAGCATCGCACTGTAACAGACGCTGGTGAACATATTGTCATGTCGCTGACCTGCTTGCTTTCCGCTGAAGGCGGACGGCGGTGACGTGCTCCTCCGAATTCCAGCACCGGGATCGGTCACCTCGATGCTGGCGCTGCCGCCGCCGGATCGCCCCGGCGGCGGCAGCGCCAGCATCAATCGACCACCTCGGCGGTACGCAGCACCGCCTGCAGCAGCACATCCGCGCCGTTGCTCGCCCATGCGGGCAGGATGTCCTCGGCCTCGTTGTGGCTGAGCCCGTCGACGCAGGGGCAGAAGATCATTGCCGCCGGCGCGGTGCGCGCGACCCAGCAGGCATCGTGCCCGGCACCCGACACCATGTCGCGGTGCGAATAGCCGAGTTCGCTCGCCGCCTCGCGCAGCACGGCGAGCAGCCCGGTATCGAACGGCGTCGGGTCGAACGCGCCGACCTCCTCGATGGAAACGCCGATACCCAGCTCGGCGGCGATTTCCCGCGCGGCCTGCTTCACCGCGTCGGCCATGGAGACGAGAGGTCCCAGTTCCGGGTGACGCAGATCCGCCGTCAGCACCACCTTGCCGGGCAAGATGTTGCGCGAGTTCGGAGCGAACGAGATCTGCCCCACCGCACCCATTGCGAGCGGACCATGCGCGCGGGCGATGGTCTCGATCCGCTCGATGAGGCGCGCGGCGCCGAGGCTGGCATTGAGACGGCGCTCCATCGGCGTGGAGCCGGTATGCGCCTCGCGGCCGGTCAGCGTCACCTCGATCCAGCGCAGCCCCTGGCCGTGGGTGACGATGCCGATGTCGGTTGCCACTTCTTCGAGGATCGGCCCCTGCTCGATATGCAGCTCGAAATAGGCGTGCGCCTTGCGCTGGCCGACGGGCTCCTCGCCCTTGAAGCCGATCCGCTCGAGCTCGCCGCCGAGCGTGTGCCCCTCCGCATCGGTGCGCGCATAGGCCCAGTCCAGGGTGTAGACGCCGGCATAGACGCCGGCGGCGACCATGGCGGGGGCGAAGCGCGAACCCTCCTCATTGGTCCAGTTCACCACCTCGACCGGACGGCGGGTGCGGATGCCGAGCTCGTTCAGCGTGCTGACCACTTCGAGTGCCGCGAGCACACCGAGCACGCCGTCGAATTTGCCGCCGGTCGGCTGAGTGTCGAGATGCGAGCCGATGAGAATGGGCAGCGCGTCGGGATCGGTGCCGGCGCGCCGGGCGAACATGGAGCCCATGGCATCCACGGCGGGGAGAAGCCCCTCCTGCTCACACCAGCTCTTGAACAGCAGCCGCCCCTCGCGGTCCGCATCGGTCAGCGCCTGGCGGTTATTGCCGCCCGCGATGCCGGGGCCGATCTGCGCCATCTGCATCAGGCGGCTCCACAACCGCTCGCCGTCGACGCGCATGTTTCCGGTTTGTTGGTTCATTCGCCTCTCACTCTCGTCCGCATATCGTCAGCCGCAGCAGGCCACCTTCCGGCGGCGGCACAAGGGAGATGATAGCCGGGAAAGCTCGGATGCGAATCCTCTACTGCCCGGATGTCCCCTGCGATACGCTGCCGGCTTGGATTGATCCTGGTTTCGTAGACACTGAGTTCGTCACGGAGGGGGCCAGCAGCGCCTTCTGCCATTCTCCTGGTAACCAGCTGAACACCACCGAGGTCGAGCATCGCGACGCGGATCAATTCAGGGATAGACGTCCAATCCAGCGCGAACGGAAGCTTTGGCAGAGTCCGGTATGCGACATCAGCAAGCAACGTGGCAGGTCGGTTCTTGATCATAATCTCTATGAACCTATGTCTTTTCGGCTATCACAGGATAGATTGTTTGGGTCCATCGGCGCCGGAAGCATGCGTAATCGGGCGGACCCGCGAGGGTTCAAGCTCCCATTAGGATCTCGGCAGATCCAACAGGGAGGAAGTCGCGATGTTCTACGCTGCGCTGGATGTGTCGCTGCGCTCGGTGGCGATCTGCATCATCGACCATGACGGAAAGATTTGCCTCGAGCGCTCGGTGCGGTCCGACGTTTCCGATGTCCTTCTTGGCCTCGCGGGGTTCGATCAGCCGATCCATCAGGTCGGTTTTGAGGCTGGCGCGCTGACGCAGCCCATCACCTACGGGCTGACGGAGGCTGGCTACGACGTCGTTTGCATGGAAGCGCGTCAGGTCGCGGCTGCGCTTTCGGCGATGCGGAACAAGACGGACAAGCACGATGCCCGTGGCATCGCCCAGATTCTCCGGTCGGGGTGGTACAGCCGGGCGCATGTGAAGAGCGTCGAGAGCCACCACATGCGAGCGCTGCTAACGAGCCGCAAGGTGATGCAGCGCAAGTGCATCGACCTCGAGAACGAGATCCGCGGCCTGCTGCGGATATTCGGCGTAGTCCTGCCTCTCCGGCTATCCCGCGCCGCTTTCGATGTCGCTGTTCGCGAGACGATCGAGACCGATCCTGCGCTCAGCCATGCGCTCCTGCCAATGCTGGAGGCGCGGGCGATGCTCTTCGAGACCTTCACCGAGCTTGATCGACGGGTGAAGCGGGCTGCGCGCGAAGACGCGATCTGTCGGCGCTTCATGATCGTGCCGGGCGTTGGCGAGATCACCGCCCTCAGCTTCAAGGCTGCCGTGGACGATCCTGCTCGCTTCAAGAGTTCTCGCACGGTCGGAGCCCACTTCGGACTGACGCCCAGGCGCTTCCAGTCCGGCGAGACGGACAATCCAGGTCGGATCTCCCATGCCGGTGACGTTGACGTTCGCGCTGCGCTCGCGGTGTCAGCGCGATGGCGACGATCCTACCGCAACTAATGGCACTATCGGATTAGCCAGCACCATTCCGTCGACATGGAACACCGTTCGAATGCTCGCCTTCCTGGTCCAGCAACATCCGCACTGCGCGGGCACGCACCTCAGGCGAAAACTTGCTCGTCGTCCTGCTCGTCATAAGCCCCAGCCTCTCAGGCATTGGGGCCCCGACAAGCCCGGGTGGCACACCTAACCTCCGCGAGCCGGTCTCGATTATCGCGTCAGCTGGTTCAGAGTTATCGTTATTGTCACTCGCCCCATTCTCAATCCGAATCAAGAATTTCGAGCCTGCGCCGATGCAGAACCGGCTCGGTGTAGCCATTCGGCTGGTCGCGGCCTTTAAATACCAGATCACAGGCGGCGAGAAACGCTATCGAGCGGTCAAAGTCAGGCGCCATTGACCGATAGTTGGCGTCACCCTCGTTCTGCCGGTCGACGACCGCTGCCATGCGTTTGAGCGTTGCCATCACCTGCGCTTGGGTCGTCACGCCGTGATGCAGCCAGTTAGCGATGTGCTGGGCAGAAATGCGTAGCGTAGCCCGGTCTTCCATCAGGCCGATATTATTAATGTCGGGCACCTTGGAACAGCCGATGCCCCGATCGACCCAGCGCACGACATAGCCCAGGATACCCTGCGCATTGTTGTCCAGTTCGCGCTGGATGTCCTCGAGCGTCCAGTTAGGCTGCGTGGCGACAGGCACGGAAAGGATGTCGTCCAGTTTCGCTTTCGGCCTGCTCTTCAGCGCCCGCTGAACGACATGCACATCGACCTTGTGATAGTGCATGGCGTGCAGCGTGGCGGCCGTTGGCGACGGTACCCAAGCGGTGTTTGCGCCGGCCCTCGGATGGGCGATCTTCTGCTCCAGCATCGCCGCCATCATATCGGGCATCGCCCACATGCCTTTGCCAATCTGCGCCCTTCCCTGAAGGCCGCACTCCAGTCCGGTATCTACGTTCCAGTTCTCGTAGGCCTGGATCCATGTCGCCTGCTTCATGTCGTCCTTGCGGATCATCGGCCCCGCCTCCATCGACGTATGGATTTCATCGCCGGTGCGGTCGAGGAAGCCGGTATTGATGAAGACTACGCGTTGCGACGCAGCGCGTATGCATTCCTTGAGGTTCACCGTGGTGCGGCGCTCCTCGTCCATGAGGCCCATCTTGATGGTGTTGCGTTCCATGCCGAGGAGATCTTCCACCCGCTCGAACAGTTCGACGGCAAAGGCCACTTCCTCGGGTCCGTGCATTTTCGGCTTGACGACATACATCGAGCCTGCACGCGAATTCTTGCGACGCCCGTTCGGGCCGATATCGTGCAGCGCGATCAGGGCGGTCATGGCTGCATCCATGATACCTTCCGGCACTTCGTAGCCGTCGTGGTCGAGGATGGCAGGGTTCGTCATCAGGTGGCCTACATTGCGCACCAGCATAAGCGAGCGCCGTTTGACCTCCAACGGCGCCCCGTCAGGTGCCTTGTATTCAGAGTCGGGGTCCAGGCGTCGGGTAAAGGTCGTGCCGCCCTTTGACACCTCCTCTTCGAGGTCGCCCCTCATCAGGCCCAGCCAGTTGCGATAGACCGCCACCTTGTCGTCCGCATCGACTGCGGCAACGGAGTCCTCGCAGTCCATGATGGTGGTGATGGCAGATTCCAGCCGCATGTCGGCGATGTGGGCAGGATCGCCCTTGCCGATGAGCGAGTCGGCATCAATGATCAATTCAATGCCGAGGCCATTATTGCGTATCAATAGCGATTCGGGGGCTTCTGCATTGCCCAGAAAGCCAGCAAACTTCTCAGACTGCTCAAGACCAGTCGAGCGCCCGTCGAGCAGCGCGACGACCAGCGTAGCATCTTGTACTATGAAAGACTCTGCGTCGCTCCACGACGCCCCGGCCAACGCTGCGGCATTGTCGAGGAAGTTGCGCGCCCATGCGACAACGGCGTTTCCGCGCAGCGCGTTGTAGCCCTTGCCACGTTGCTTGCCGTCTGCATCGTCGATCGCGTCCGTGCCATAGAGCGTGTCGTAGAGCGAGCCCCAACGGGCGTTTGCCGCGTTCAATGCAAAGCGTGCGTTTATCATCGGCACGACGAGCTGTGGCCCCGCGATCGTCGCGATTTCAGGATCGACATTGGCGGTCGATACCTTGAAGGTTGGCCCCTCCTCCAGCAGGTAGCCAATCTCCTTGAGAAAGGCCTTGTAGGAGCCGAGGTCCAGAGGCGCCCTATTCTGGCGGTGGTATTGATCGATTCTATCCTGGATTTCGTCGCGCTTTGCGAGCAGTGCTTGGTTCCTTGGCGCAAGGTCACGTACGATATCGGCGAAACCTCGCCAGAAATTTTCTGAGTCAATACCGGTATCCAGAAGCACTTCCGTCTCAATAAAGCGATAGAGACTGCGATAAATAGCCAGATTGGCGACTGTAATACGTCCAGAAAGCTGATCCATCATTCCTGTCGTCCGCTTCACTAGCCTCGGTATTCGAGTGACGTCACCGTGCCGGAGGCGCGCGCCTGCCGGCCTCTCGCCCAGTTCAGAAATCCGACCGCGTGCACGAGAGCATCTCCGCGACATTGCCGCCGATGGAGCAGACGATTTGCGAGGAGGGATCCGGCGCATGGCAGAATCCCTCCTGCTCATCCGCAGTGGTCATGCCCAGATTGGTGACGCCGAGCCGCGCCACCACCGCGCGGTCCGGGAAACCAATCTCAAGAATGCGGTTGACGCGGCTCATCACCAGCAGAACGGCGCCTGCCAGAGGACGTGATCTCTCCGACAGCAAGGTGCCCGATCTGCGCGGTACGACGCGCACGCCGGCCTCGAACTCCGGTCTCGCACTGACGGATGCGAGCACGCCGACATTTAAGATCCAGTGTTCCCGAATCCTGCCTCAAACTGGCTTGCTCGCATTGCACACGTGCTGGCGATCGATCAAAGACTACAAAGTCTGCCTATGATTTATTATGAATAGTTTCCTATCGCGTCTTTCCAAACATATTATTCCATTCATCCGTTCCCGGATTTGCTTCCCAAACCTTCTTTTCCGCCAGTGTATTCAACCCAGCATGGACGCCGGGTCTGTTCTTGATGGCCTGATACCACCGATCAATGTTCGGATAGTCGGCCAAGTCTCTGCGGTGCAGCTTGCGGGTGCGCACCCACGGGAATGTGCTGATGTCGGCGATAGAATAGTCTCCAGCAAGATATTCTTTCGCACTCAAGCGCTTCTCTAGGATATTGTAAATCCGACCTACTTCCCGATCGTAGCGTTCGATTGCGTAGTCGACCTTCTCGGACGCATAGACCATGAAATGATGCGCCTGACCAAGCATTGGCCCCATAGTCGTATTCTGGAATATGAGCCACTGGATCGCCTCATATCGCTTCTCAGCGTCTTCAGATAGAAAACGCCCCGTCTTTTCGGCAAGATAAAGAAGTATTGCCGCCGATTCGAAGATGCCGATCGGCCTGTTGTGTGGGCCATCGTGATCAACGATGGCTGGCACCTTGTTGTTTGGATTAATCTCAAGAAACTCCGGCCGAAACTGTTCGCCCGCTGTGATGTTAACTGGAATGACATTGTAAGGCAGGTCCAGTTCGGCGAGCATTATCGCCGCCTTGTAGCCATTCGGAGTTGGCCAGAAGTAGAGATCAATCATGGACGCCAAATCCCGAAACTCAACTGACGATCTTCAACGGGGGAGCCTTCGCGCCTGTCGGACGGTCAAGCAGCAACCCGGGATTCAGCATCCATGTCGGATCGAGTTCGGTCTTTGCGGCGCCAATAACGCGCCGGAACAGCGGATCTGCTTCCTTGTCATACCAATGCCGGAACGTCTTGCCGACGGCGTGATGGTGGGTAACCGTCGCGCCGAGCTCATTGAGCGCGTCCGAAGCAACATCATGCAGCATCGAGTAAGCTTCGAGGCTGTTGGCATGGGAGGACGGCGCCATGATTGAGTAGTATGGAGCCGGACCATCCGGATAGAGGAACGAGAAGCGCCGGCAAACAATACCCCCGCCCAGTTCCTTCCGCTGGGCTTCACGCACCCTGCGCATGATCTCCGTATCCACGGCCTCGAACTTGTCCCAAGTATAGGCCGTCTCAAACGTGAAGCTGACGATGCCCATCGCAGCACGGGTATGCATGAGACGTGGCAGATAGCGGAACTGATGACGCCAGCTACCCTGAGCGCCACTGCGGCTGTTCTCCAATGCGTTGTCCGCACTGCCTGCGCGCTGCTTGACCGTACCGCCGAAATCCTGACAGATCTCGATACCGCGATCGAGCCAGGCATCGACCGGATGGTCGGCAGATTCGAAGCCGAGCAGAAGGACCGATTCAGTACCATCGCCTGCACCGTAGAACTTCGCGTCGAGTTCATCGAGGTAGCGGCAGTTTGCGGGGAACAGTGCCGCCTGGGTGATCTGGCGAACAGCTTTGGCGCCTTCGTAGAATGATTTGAACGAGATCGCCGCGTTGGCGCGGAACTTCACGCGCCCCTGCAGACGCATCCAGGCTTCGGTGATGATGCCTAGGGTGCCCTCGGAGCCGATGAACAGGCGGTTCGGATCGGGGCCGGCACCGGAGCCCGGCAGGCGGCGGTTTTCAAGCGTTCCGGTCGGAGTTACGACCCGCAAGCTTTCCACCATTTCATCAATGTGCGTGAGATGGGTTGCATAGTGTCCGGCGGACCGGGTGGCAATCCATCCGCCAAGAGACGAGAATTCCCAGGATTGCGGAATGTGACGCAAGGTCAGACCATGTGGCTTCAGCTGCTCTTCGAGGGCCGGGCCCAGAATTCCACCCTGAATGCGCGCCGCACGCGACACGGGGTCAATCTCGAGAATCTGATTCAGATTGCCGAGATCGACAACCACGACACCCGGGAAGGCATCGCGATCTGGCCCCCAGAAACCGCCGGTGACGCTCGAACCGCCACCGAAGGGAATACATGCGTAGCCGTTCTCACCACACCAGTCGAACACTGCCGCGACATCGGCTTCATCCTGCGGATAAGCGACAACATCCGGAGCTCGGCCAAATTCACGCCGGTAGACGAGGGTCAGATCCTTGAAACCCTTGCCATAGGTATGGGCGACACGATCCCACTTATCTGAGGTACAGAAGCTCTCGAGGGGCTGCGGGATCTTGATACGGCTCGGATGCAGATCGATCTCATCGAGTGTCGGATCGGACAGGATCTGAATATCCTTGATGCCGAGCCGCTGTTCGACGCGCTCGCGCATGACCTTGATTTCTTCGCTCGAATTGTCTTCGCCTTCGTAGCCCCAGGTCCAGAACTTCCTGCGCTTGCCGTAGTAGCCGCTCTTCTGTCTAGCCACCGTTTTTCCTCCTTAGTTTACACCCGGCCAGTCGATCGGCCAGGACGTGCGCATTCGCTTTGCACAATTTTAGTAATCCATTTTGGTAAACCAATTTGGCATATCCACGATGGCAGGTCAACGCGAGGCGAGGACAAATCGCGGCCTAGTTCAGGCTTTCTTGCGAATGGGAGCATGCGTGCGCCGGCACGCGGCTGCATTCTGTGCGGCCGCCCAGAGCCCGAGTAGCAGCGATATCGAGACGCAGCAGTTCCGTTGGCCTGCAGGAGGACACCCAGTTGTCATCACGTTGCCGGCCACATGTCGACAGAGGTCTCGGAGATGATTTGTCGGCTTATTGCCGCGTTCACCCGACGGCAGGCAGGTCGGCGTGCCATCAGCCCGGATTGGTGTAGGCAGTCTTCACGCCGGTGTAGAACTCGACTGCATAGCGGCCTTGTTCGCGCGGGCCGTAGCTCGAACCCTTGCGCCCGCCGAACGGTACATGGAAGTCGACGCCGGCCGTCGGCGCGTTGACCATGACCATGCCCGCCTCGCTGTTTCGCTTGAAATGCGTGGCATGTTTCAGGCTCTGGGTGACAATACCCGACGACAATCCGAATGGCGTATCATTGGCTAATATCAGGGCCTCGCTATAGTCGCCGGCCTTGATCACGGTGGCCACCGGCCCGAAGATCTCCTCACGCGACAGGCGCATATCATTGTGCGCTTCGATGAACAGTGTCGGCTGCAGGTAGAAGCCGGGCGTGCCGCGTTGAAGGCGCTCGCCACCAAATGCAATCTTTGCGCCCTCTTTTCTGCCAATGGCGATGTATTTCTCATCCTGATCGAGCTGACTCTGATCGACGACCGGACCGATGTGCGTGCCTGTATTCTGCGCGTCATCGACGACGGTCTTCTCCAGTCGTTTGACCATGGCCTCGACGAACGCGTCGTGGATGCCCTTGGTGACAATCAGGCGCGAGGAAGCCGTGCAACGCTGGCCTGTCGAGAAGAACGCGCCGTTGACTGCGCATTCGACGGCGGTGTCCAAGTCCGCGTCATCAAGAACGACGAGCGGATTCTTGCCGCCCATTTCAAGCTGGAATTTTCGATGATGCTCGACCGATGCCAGTGCCACGTTCTTACCGGTTGATGTCGAGCCGGTGAAGCTGATGGCTGCGACGTCGGGGCTGTCGAGTATGGCCTGACCGACGACGGCCCCCCTGCCCATGACGAGATTGAGGACGCCTGCCGGCAGTCCGGCGCGATGCAGGATATCGGCAATCGCCCAAGCCGAACCGGGGACCAGGTCCGCGGGCTTGAAGACGACCGTGTTGCCATAGCAAATCGCAGGCGCGATCTTCCATGCTGGAATGGCGATCGGGAAATTCCACGGCGTGATAATGCCGACGACGCCGACCGGCTCGCGTGTTATCTCGACGGTGAAGCTGGGGCGGATCGACGGCAGGATCTCGCCCGTGAGGCGCAACGCCTCCCCGGCAAAGAAGTCGAATATCTGGGCCGCCCGCACAGTTTCTCTGGGCTTCGGTCACACTCGCTTCTCATCCAGGTCGCCATGTTGTGGATGGAGAGATAGGCCGAGGTGCCGGGGCAGGCGGTGGCGAGCTGCTCGAAGATGAGCGCCGCGTCGAGCCGCGAGAGACCGGAGCCGCCCACGTCCTCCTTCACATAGATGCCGCCCATGCCGAGCGCCGCTGCGGCGCGCAGCTGGTCCTTCGGGAAGTGCTTCTTCTCGTCCCACTCTGCGGCATAGGGCGCGATCTCGACATTGGCGAAATCGCGCGCCATCTCGCGGATGGCCTGCTGGTCCTCGGTGAGCGTGAACATGCCGGGCGCCCTCGTGCGAGCCGTCATCACTCCACCACGGCCGGGCCGTGGCGGACATGCGAAAGCCGGGGCTGCGCCACCTCAAGGATGGCGCAACCGAGCCGGGTCAGCCCATGGTCGGGATGACGAAGTCCGCGCCGTCCTTGATGCCCGAGGGCCAGCGGGAGGTGACGGTCTTGGTCTTGGTGTAGAAGCGCACGCCGTCCGGGCCGTGCTGGTTCAGGTCGCCGAAGCCGGAGCGCTTCCAGCCGCCGAAGGTGTGGTAGGCGAGCGGCACCGGGATTGGCACGTTGATGCCCACCATGCCCACGTTCACCTTGGAGGCGAAGTCGCGGGCCGCGTCGCCGTCGCGGGTGAAGATGGCGACGCCGTTGCCGTACTCGTGCTCGGTGGGAAGGCGCAGGGCCTCCTTGTAGTCGGGCGCGCGCACCACGGAGAGGACGGGTCCGAAGATTTCCTCCTTGTAGATGCGCATGTCGGCGGTCACGTTGTCGAACAGGCAGCCGCCCATGTAGAAGCCGTTCTCGTAGCCCTGCATCTTGAAGCCGCGGCCGTCCACGACCAGCTTCGCGCCCTCGGCGACGCCGATGTCCACGTAATTCCTCACGCGCTCCAGCGCCTCGCGGGTGACGAGGGGGCCGAAATCGGCGGTGACGTCCGTGGACGGGCCGATCTTCAGGCTCTCGACGCGCGGGACCAGCTTCTCCATGAGCCGGTCGGCGGCGTCCTCGCCCACGGGCACCGCCACCGAGATCGCCATGCAGCGCTCGCCGGCGGAGCCGTAGCCGGCGCCGATCAGGGCATCCACGGCCTGGTCCATGTCCGCGTCGGGCATGATGATCATGTGGTTCTTGGCGCCGCCGAAGCCCTGGATGCGCTTTCCGTTGGCGGTGCCGCGGGCATAGATGTACTGGGCGATGTTGGACGAGCCCACGAAGCCAACCGCATGGATGTCCGGGTCGTCCAGGATGGCGTCCACCGCCTCCTTGTCGCCGTTGACCACATTGAGGATGCCGGGGGGCAGGCCCGCCTCGAGCATCAGTTCGGCGAGGTGCATCGGCACGCCGGGATCACGCTCGGACGGCTTCAGGATGAAGGCGTTGCCGCAGGCGATGGCCGGGCCGAACTTCCACATGGGGATCATGGCCGGGAAGTTGAACGGCGTGATGCCGGCCACGACGCCGAGCGGCTGGCGCATGGAATAGATGTCGATGCCCGGGCCGGCGCCGTCGGTATACTCGCCCTTCAAGAGGTGCGGGATGCCGATGGCGAACTCGATCACCTCGAGGCCGCGCTGGATGTCGCCGCGGGCGTCGGGGACCGTCTTGCCGTGCTCGCGGGCGAGCAGCTCGGCGAGGGCGTCATTCGGCATTGGGCGCATGAGGGCTGATATTGGCCGAAACCAGCGCTGCGCCCATTTCCCCGCCATGGGCATCGGGACGGTGGAACCAGTCGATGTCGTACCAGGCGGGCTGGTAGTCGCTGGCCTCGATGGCAATGAAACCGGCGAACCGATCGGGATGCAGCGCGGCCAATTGCAGCGCGATGCGCCCGCCCATTGAGCAGCCGGCCAGTACCGGCCGGTCGAGACCCAGCGCCACCATGAGCGCCAGGATGGTTTCTACATAGGCCTCGGTGGTCAGCAGGTATTCGCGGGTCTCGAACCCTTCCGGTGGCAGCGACTTGCCGTGCCAGGGCATGTCAAAGGCGACGAACCGATTGTGGGCGATGAAGCGCCGGTCGTTCATCACATGGCGCCATTGCCGGGTATCGGCACCAGCGGTATGCAGGCACAGCACGGGGCGCCCCTGGCCTGCTTCCTCGAAATAGATCCGGTATCTCTCGCCGCCCTGCTCGATGGCAACATAGCGACCGGTGATCGGTTCGATGCTCATGCTGCTTCCTCCGCCTTGAGCGCCCCGCGTCCGAGCGCCATAAATTCCTTGAAGAAGCGCAAGTTCTTCACCAGTGTGAGGATATCGCCATCGATACGGCCGCGGCCGATCTTCACCAGACCGAAAATGTCGTGGAAACCGGGTGACGGCAGAGGCTGCCAGAAGCGCTCGAGCGCATCGCGATCACAGCGCAGTCCAAACCGCCAGGGTGTCTTGCGGCTGGGGCCGGATTGAACCTGGATGAGACGGCCTTTTTCGAAATGCAGATAGGTTTCTTCCCCATCTACCTCGATCAGCACTGTTTCACTGAAGAGAGCTCCCAGACGCAGAAGGTGCGTGCGGGAGTTATGTGCGGCCTGCATTGCCTTGAATTTAGTTTGGATCTTCGGGCTGATCATTTGGCATCCTTGGCGTCAGTTGATTGTTCGCCAATGTGATGGCGCCGGTAGCCATTCAATGACGTTTCGGGTATCCGTCGATACCTTTGGGAATTGTCAGCACCGTTTCTTGGATTCCAGAGGTGGAGACCAAACTGCAAAACGCCGACTGCAGGCCCATCCGTGAAGCCAGCGGAGCGCACATCGCCCCCCGCCGATTAGTCCTGTCAGAATCTTCAGAATCTGTAGACGATGCCGGCGCTCAACAGAGTTGGGTTGGCTGTCACTTCTGCCCGAGCTGGATTTCCGCCGACGGTGCCAGTCGCCGTGGTGGAAAGGAAGATCTTCTTCACGTCCATGTAAACCCCCCATTTGCTGTCGATATCATATTCGAAGCCCGCCTGAAGAACCGGAGCGAAGGCGTTGTTGACTTTGAGATCGGCGACGGCGCCATCGGAGGTGCCGAAGAAGAGTGTATAGTTCACCCCTGCGCCGACATAGGGCTGAAATCTCGGACCGAAGTTGGTGAAATGGTACTGCGCTGCGAGGACGGCGGGTGCGTAGTACGTCTTCCCAAGTGTCACGCCGCCGAGCGGACCCGTACCTGTCAGCGTCGTCTTGGGCGGAATGCCTCCCGTCAACATCAGGCTCACGTTGTTGTCGAAGCGATATCCCACGTCAAACCCCAGTGTGAGATTGTCCTTAGTGTCAGCACTCGCCCCGGGGATGACACCGCCGCCAACCGAGATGTCTGCCTTCGAGTCAAACAGGACGCCAAGTGGGCCGGTACGAACGAACCAACCCTCCTTCGATGCGTCTTGTGCTTGTGCGGTCGAAGACATGGTCAATATCGCAAGAGCTCATAAGATCTTCTTCATTTTCTTCATTCCCCCCGTGTGTGTGGATCGTCGCCACAATGGCCTCCCGATCGCCAATCTTCGCCCATCAGGCGATATCGAAGCATGTTAGCTTCGTCATTCCGCGTTCTGAACTCCCTGTGCCCGACCGCGCCGATGCCCCGATCGCTTTCCGGAGGGAAAGGCACGGGCCAGGAGGTTGTGGGCGATGCGCATCTGGGTCATTTCGCGGCGGGTCTCCGTTTCATGCTGCCGCAGCACAAGGTCCGACCGCGGCAGCGCAGAGCAGATCAGGACAAAGCCAGCCGCATCATCCTCCGGATAGTGGGTGAGTGCGCCCGAGGTATCGACTTCGCCTTCGATCAGCCGCGCGGCGCAAGCCAAGCACCAGCCCTGCTCGCAAATCATCGGGCTCTCCAACCCCGCATCGATAAGCGAGTAGAGCAGATACTCGTTGTCCGGCGCCTCGAACGACCAGACACCGTCCGGCCGTTCCAGTGTGACCCTGAATGCCCAGCTCATGGCCGGATGAGCACCTTCTCCACGTTGTCGAGCCGCTCGCCGAACACGCGATAGGCCTCGCCGGCTTGGTCGAGCGAGAAGTTGTGGGTGAACATCTCAGTCAACGTGATCTTGCCCTCCGTGATGAGACGCTGAGCGTTCCACATCTCCGGCCAGACGCTTGCGAAACCGCGCATATGCAACGTGATGTCGCGGAAGAACACATCGAGGAGGTTCACAGGATGCGCCATGTCTGTGAACATGCCGAGGCCCGCCATCGTGCCACCAGCGCGGATCAGCGAGAATGACAGATCGAGGCTTTCGCCGGTGCCTACCATCTCGATCACCTTGTCGACACCCCGTCCGCCGGTGGCTGCCTTAACGGCTTCTACCCCCGCTTCACCGGGCTCGAAGACCTCGATGCCATAGCGCATCTTGGCGGCCTCGCGCCGGTGCGCGACCGGATCGAAGGCAAAGACTTTGCCCGGACCGCGTTTGGTCGCCAGATCGAGGGCCATCATTCCGGTAGGTCCAAGGCCAACGATCGCTAGACTTTCGCCGATCTGGACGTCCACCAGCTTATTGGCCAGGATCGCGGTGGGCAGGTTGCATGAGAGCGTCAGCGCCTGCGCGTCCGTCAGCGCATCGTCGATCTTGATCGTATGGGCATCGGCATGGGGGATCGACATGTACTCCGCCTGCGTCCCATTGAGATCGCCGAAGCCGACACCGAATCCGTAGACTGCGGATTTCGTAACTTGGCAGTGTGCCGTGTTGTGATGCCGGCACTGGTAGCAGTCACCGCACGAGGCCGAATAGCCCATCGAAACCCGGTCGCCCTTAGAAAACCTGCCGACCTCGGCACCGGTTTCGATCACCTCGCCCGAGAGTTCATGGCCCAGCGTGGAATGACCCTTTCCCATCGCTTGATCCAGGGTGCCGCGCCAGATGTGCAGATCCGACCCGCAGATCGAGGTGGCGCGCACCTTCACCAGAATCTGGTGCGGCTCGGTGATTTTCGGATCGTCCACATTGATGGTGCGGATATCCTTGGGGCCGAAATAGACAGCGGCTTTCATGTGCGGTTTCCTCCCTGTTTCCTTGTTCTCTACCAACGCGTGTCCGGCAGGATGACGTCGCCGATCCTGCCAACAGCATATCCGTAGGCAGCCTCTATGATCGAACGCGCGGCGATCAGCTCTTCTTCGTCCCTTGGGGCAAAGACGATCAGGCTTTGCGGCGGCACCGCACCGGCCATGTAGCGGGCGAAGGGATGAACGGTTCCCCAGCCAAGCGTCAGAATCCGTTGTGCCCATTCCGGGCGCAAGCCGAGATGCATCGCGCCGTCGGCGCGCAGGATTAGCCAGACAGGGTCGCTGACAAAGGCCTCGGGCTGGCCCCGCGCGAGTTCTTCGTCAAGGGCGAAGCCATGTCCGGGCGTTTGGAATGGCGCCTCGCAGGAGGTGCTGCCGGGCAAGGTGCCCGCAAAGGCCGCGATTGCGGCCAGCAATGCGGGACTTGCCCGATCTTCATCCTGTAAACAGGGCCATTTCGCATCTAGGTGCGGGGGGGCGCCAACCCTCTTTTGCAAACTGCGCAGTGAGGGTGCCAGCTCCCAGACCTGAATCTCCGACAGATTCTTAGCCGAAGCTGTCATAGTGCACCTGTGTTATCGGTACTCCAGCTTCTTTGAGCTGAGCTTTGACACTGTTCACCATGACTGGCGGGCCGGCGACGTAGAATTCAGCCTCTGTCGGTGCGTTGATTAGCGCCGTGATTGCATTGGTCACAAAGCCTTGCTGGTAGCCCCAGCCTTCCGGCGGCATCTCCACGACCGGCGTATAGCGTGCATGGCGGACCCGCGCCGCCGCTGCTGCAAGCTCATTCCCCGCCGCAAGATCGACAGCGCTGCGGGCGCCATAGATCACATCGACAGGCGCATTGAAATCGACCGCCTCTTCGGCTGCCTGCCGGATCATCGAAAGGATCGGCGAGATGCCGGTGCCGCCGGCCACGAACACCTTGCGTCCCGCCTTCTTGCGCAGGGTGCACACGCCAAAAGGCGCTTCGATGGTGATGCAGGTGCCTACAGCAAGATCGGCCAGGGCGTTTGACCCTGCTCCGCCGTCGTAACGTTTGGCGATGAATTGAAGCGTGTCGCCACATGGCAGATTGCACATGGAATAGCTTCGCCGGATGCCACCCGGCAGGTGAAGAATCGCGTACTGGCCAGGAAGAAACTCGGCTCCGCCCTCAACGCGAAAGGTGAAACGGCGGATTTCAGGTGCAAGTTCCTCGACAGCGATCAGTTCGCCGGTGCATTCCTGGCAGGGCAAGGGCAGTCCTTCCCAGTGTCCCGGGGGAGGAGTGATGATGATGTCACTTGTCGGGCGAGACTGGCAGGCCAGAACACGTCCGCGCCGCGCATCGCGTGGACTTACGGCAGGGGCGTCCTGGAAGATCAGGTCGACAGAACCTTCGACAAGCCCCACTTTGCATGTCCCGCAACTCCCCCAGCCGCATTCATAGGGCAGGATCTGGCCGTTGCGCCGTGCAGCCTGAAGGATGGTTTCATCGGGCCGTGCCTCGAATATCGGGCCATCAGGTGCGATTTGGATCTTGTGTGACATTGGTGGCACGATCTCATTTGGCTCGACGCGATGACCGGGGCCACGAAATCGACCCCGGTGCTGAAGCGGCTTAAAGGCCGCATTCGCCCATGAGACGGCGCTGTGCGGCCAAGGTGCGATCCAGAATCGAAGCGGCACTTTCGGCACCAGGTGCGGTTGCCAAGGCCTCGGCCAAGCCGCGCGCCGCCTTCTCTCCAAGAGGCAGCCATTTGGCAGTTTGCTTGCGCAAGAATTCCTCGTTGGAGGCTGCCTTGCCGACGGCGTAGTCGACCAGCGCCTTGGTATTTTCCTCGGCATAGACCTGGTCGTGATTGCGGAAGTCATCGTGCATCAGCTGCAGGAGATCATCACCGTTGGCGGCAGCCAGCGTCGCGATCTCGCTGTTGAAGATGTGGTCGAAGATCGGTCGCACCACCAGATTGCGCGAGGCGAAGGCTTCGCCGAAATCATACGCGATGAGCTGCTTCTCGATCAGCTCACGCAGGCCCTGCCATTGCGGTCCATCGGTCCACCTCGTACGGGTCGCGTCACTGTCAGCCAGATCGGGGCGCTCATTATCCATCGCGAGAACTTGCGCCACATAGGCTTGACGCTGCACACGCCGCATTTCATTCCCGAGCTGGAAATAGAACGTGTTGGTGACGAAGGCCGACGGAGCCATCTGCGCCACATAGGCAGCGCTCATCTGCATGCCGTGGCCGGGAAAGCGCACGGGCAGGTAATTGTTGCGCAGGAAATCGAGCCACGCGGTCGGGAGCGAGCGATAATGGTCGCGGCTCTCGAATTCGTCGATGAGGTTGTCGAGGTAGACCTCGCGATCCTTCTGCATCTCGATGTAGCGACGATAAGTGAAGGCGCGGGTGTCCCGGAAACCCTCCCAATCGTCCACCGAGGAGACAAAGGGCGAGCCCTCGCGGTTCTGCTTGTAGAAAACGTTGAGAGACCAGTTCTCGGACAATTCAAAAGGTGCTGGCTCTGCCCGAAAATGATTGTGAAACTTGTAGGTGACGGCCTCGTATTCCGAGGGAACGCGACGCTCTTCCCACAGACTCCATGTCGTTTTACGTTTGCGGCCGGCTGATTTGACTGCCATTTTTCTTTCCTCCCAAAATGCTCGCTAGTTGTGGATCGTCCAGGTCCAGGCCTTGTCGGTCGAGCTGAGGCGTCCGGCAAAGGAAACGAGGCTCGGCTCGATCTCGGTCAGTCTGAAAGGACGGCCGAGCATCTGAACCATGCTCTTTTCGGTCAGGTGGAATTCGTGATCCGCCTGGATGCGAACATATCCTCCCCGATCTTCGACGATGATCTCGCGGTCAGGATTGTCCTGTTCAGCGGCGTCGATTACCGCATTTATAATGTCTTCATCGACCCCCCGGATCACCGGACCGACCAGCTTGACTTCTGTTGTTGTCACCTTTCGTCCTCCCTAGGCTTGTTCCTCGACGCTGTGGCGCAGGCGGCGTAGGCGCCCATCGGTGGGCACGCCGACCATGATGTCCTCGCCCTCCAGCTTGACCTCGTACTGGAAGAGCTTGCAGCCAAGCGGATTGCGCCCGCTGCCATCTTCCATGTCGAACTCCCATTCATGGGCGGAACAGGTGATCGTGCCGTTCTCGAAATCGATATCGCCGTCTGCGAGGAGGATTTCCTGATGCGGGCACATGCCCTGAAAGCAGACGATCCGTCCGCCTTCGCGATGGATCAGGATCACCTCTTCACCTTCGACCTGGGCGTCCAGCACATCGCCTTCCCAGAGGTCATCGAGCGTGGCCGCCTTGACCCATTTCACGCCTGGATCATCCGACATATCCTGCCTCGACGTAGTCCATTACCCCAATGCCGCTGTCGGCGACCGTCATCTCGGGCGGCAGTTCCCTGCCATTGAAGTAGACACGCTTCGGCGCGTCACGGACCGCCACCCGCAGTCCAACCGCGTGATGCGCGATCTTTTCCGCCACGGTGTTCATGTCGTCAGTGTCTTCGACGGGGACCAGCTGAACGACGAAGTCGCCGCGGAAGCTGGTCTGAAGCGGTATCATGGCCATGAATTTCCTCCCTTTCGCCCAAGCCGTAGGCAAGTTCCTCTCCGCCCACGCCGACAGTGTCGGCGTGGATCGACGCTTCCTTCGTGTGGGTGGCGCTTACTCAGCCGCCAGCGGCATCTGTTGCTTTGCCCAGGCGTAGCCATCGGCATCGTTACCGGCCACGTCGGGGGTGATGCCCATGTATTTCAGGGCGCCTTCCAGGTTGGGTGGCTGAATGTGACCGGCTAGGAAGCGATCGACGATCGACAGATGAGTGTCGTAGCGCTCAGGCTGGCTCTGCCAGACCCATTGGCAGATATCCGAACAGAACGTGAGCTTGCGCCCCTTGTGCGTGGTCAACCTCGGGGCTTTGTCCACCGTGGGGGAACAGATCGGGAGTTGGCAGCAGTTGCAAACGACGGGCAGCGTTTCGGGATAGGTTTTTTCCATCCGGCCTTCGCGCACGTTGTCCACGATGACATCCCAGTATTTGCCAAACCTGTCGTTCCAGCCGGGATATTTTTGCTCGAGCCAGTCCCGCTCCTGCATCGAGATGCCGGCATCCGGGTTCCACCAGACGGTGGGCCGCCAAAACCACACGCCGAGATGGATCGCGTGGTGAAACCATTCCAGCTCCGGCAGGAAATGCTCTTCCCAGTACCAAGGAAGATCCATGCCCAGGTCCTTGAACTGGTCCATGAACTGGCGGCAGATCCAGTCCTGCATAAACTCCTTGAAGCTCATGGTCCTGTTTTCGAGAGGCGTGTAGTAGTCCATCGACAAGCCGGTGAGCAGAGCAAAGATCTTCCACGCCCGCCAGAACATCTGGTCAACCAATTTCTGTGCTTCCGGACCCTTACCGGCGTTACGCAGGATCTTCAGCGTCGGCTCGCCCTGCTGCGAGTGACGGGCCTCGTCGGTCTGGATGGAAGAGATCAATGCTCCGAATTCGATGTCGCCCACATGCAGTGCGTCGGCCGACATGCCGAGAAACTGCAGATTGGTGAAGCCGGTTTCGAAGGTGAAGGTCAGCTGGATCGCCGTGGACACCGCGTCGTTGGCGGTGAACATGTCGTCAAACAAGCTTCCCCCGGCAATCGCAACCCATCCTTTGGTATGCGCCGCCTTGTGTGCCCAATCCATCTGCGGGTCTTTGTCGAGCAGACAGTACGGGAAGAAGATCTGGGCTTGCCCGTGGCGGGCTTCATCCAGCGTGCCGAACGTTGCCATGTTGCGCCAAGCTGCTGCGCGACCGAAACGCGCCATACGTGCCTCGCCGATCGAGGCCAGGTATTCAGGGACCGGAATTGCACCGTAGTGCGCCTTCACCGCAGATTTCCAGCCCGGATCGAGCTTTTCGTACATGTCCGAGCGCGCGATGGTCGAACGGATGGAGTAGATTCCGGCGTCCTTGCCAGCCTGGTTGTGGACATATTCGCGGAACGTCAGCTTGTAGGGTTCATCCCAGCCCCACCAATCGCGATTAGTCGTCCCAAAGCTCTTAGAAAGCACCTCGGGGAACGCTTCCTCCTCGGTGACATATCTTAAGTCCCAGTTCATGTCTCTGGCTGTATCGTAGTAGTCCTGCCTTTGGAGTTTGGGCATTCTAATCTCCTCCCTAGTCGGGAATTACTCCCGCATTACATCCATGAGTGGCTATTACCGCAGGATCGTGGCGGCGCCTGCAGAAGCGGTTAACCTCACATCTTGGCGACGGCCTTGAGAACGTTCACATCCCAAGGATTGATCAGGTCGGACTTGGTCCAACCCTTGAGATCGTACTCGCTCATGCACCGACATTCCCCAAGTGGCCTGCCGCTTGACTTCAAGATCGCCTGATTTTGCTCGCTGGGCAAGCGTTTTTCGCCCCGAGCGGTGTCTGTCGTCGCGCAAACGGCCGAAGTCGGGTGGATCAAGCCTCGAACCCGCAGCATTCTGGCCCGGCAGAGCCGCTTTTCCGCGCGGCAGACGGACCTGTCCTGCCGCTTTCGTTCAGCTTGGGCATGGATCGTGGTCATGCGCATGACGGAGGCGTTCGAAGACGGCGGATGGCGGCAAGGACGGCCCGCACCATCGGGCCGGTGACGGCGACCTCGGCCAACTGGAAGGTAATGGCGCGGGCGTGGCGGACGACGCGGGCGCCGATCTTGATCAGCTTGAGTTGCAGGCTGGTCAACGACCAGTCCGCCATGGCCTCGGGCAGTTCGATGCAGCGCAGGAAGGTTGCCAGGTTGTAGGCCAGCGCGTGCAGTTGCAGCCGCACCTCGTTGTGCCGGAACTTCCGGCATGACAGCCGCGTCCAGCGAAAGGCATATTTGCCTTCCTTGATGTGCTGCTCTGCGGTGCCGCGCTGGTTGTAGAACCTCACCACCCAGTCTGGCTCCATCGGCAGGTTGGTGACGATGAAGCCGACTTTGGGGAACAGCTCGCCCGGATGCCATTCGATCTTGGCGATGACGCGGCGCGGCTTGTCCCAGGACGCCGCCTGATACTCGAAGTCCTCGAAGAACCGTTTGACCTTGGTCAGCGAAGGCCGTCCCACGGGCCGTGTCAGCCGATGCGCGATCTTCTCGCGCAAGACGGCGTTGGCGGGCAGACGGATGGCGTAGAAGAACCTGGCTTCTTCCAGCCGCATATAGATCGCGGGGATCGCGTAGGCAGCGTCGGCCCGGAAGAAGCGTCCACCAAGGTCGCGGCCAGCATATCGGGCAATGACGGGATCAAGGACATCCCGCCAGCCATCGGCGCTGTGGGCATTGCCGTTACGCAGGGCGCAGCGCTCCAGCATGCCAAACTGGTTGAACAAGAAGATGGGGTGATAGCAGGTGCAGTCGAAATGCCCGTTCCAGGCAGCACCTTCCTGATCGCCGTGGGTGGGGCTGACCGAGCTGTCCATGTCCAGCACGATGTATTTCAACCCGTTGCGGTCATGAAACCGGTCGATCCATTGGCCGTTCAGATCGGCCAGCGCCGCCCGGTTCGCGGCCAGAGCCAGCGTCTCGGTCTCGAACCGTCCCATCTGCGATGCCGAAGCAGCTTGCGCCTCGACGGCCCTGCCGCCAACGACCTGACGCATCACGGGATCGAGGGCCAAGCGGTCGGCATCGTTCACATCCTCGTATCCGGCCAGTCGTCCGAACACCGATTGCCGGAACAATCCGTCAAGCCGATGGAGCGTGTTCTTCCCGGTGCGGCTGTCTCGCAGCGCCTCCGACGCCAGATTGGACAGGCCGAGCACGTCATCAAGCTCGCGCATCACCAGCAGGCCACCGTCTGAACTGATCTGCGCACCACGGAACTCCAGACGCACACGGCGGTCGAAATCAACCCGATCTCCCCGCGCCAAGCCCGCACCCTCCAGGTGATCCATGAAACGCGCCCCTCGCAGCCGTCAACGCCATGATTTATATGCGAAATATCACGATTACGACAGCGAAATCAGCGACTTACTTGGAGAATGTGGGTTCAAGTATTCTGCGCTATGCGGCTTGTATTGTGTTTTCCAATAATAATCCTCATTCTTAAAATAGGAATATATTGTGTCGTGTTTTTGCGGGAACTTTCTTGTAGTTGATCGCTTAAATCCAAAATATGTCCATATAATTTCATTTCTAAAATTTTGCTTCCCAAAAACCTCGTCCAGAATTGCTCGAACATAACCATTTACGTGCCAGTCTAGGTGGACGTATATTGATCCTCTTTCAGATAAAAGTTCGCGCATCAAAACAAGGCGGGGAACAAGCATAGATAAATATGATGCTGTTCCCTCTACCCATGTGTCAGAGTATGCAAACTGCTCAATAGTTGTTGGGCGCTGTTCAATTTGAGATTCGGACAGGCTGATTTTAGTCCGATAGTCCGCCTTGCTGTCATAAGGCGGGTCTATATAGATCAGATCAACCTTGCTGCGCAGGGATTGTGCACTATCACTGCCGGCTAGCAAAGCTGCCATTGCCAGTAGGTTATCACCATAAATCAGTGTATTTGGATCGGAGGCGGGAGCTGCCGATTGCGGCTTTTGTCGAAACATATCTTGCCAATTGCTGTCCCTCGACGGAACCACCAGCTCCCGCGTCTGTAACCCGAGGCGATAATTGCTCTCGGCCCGTTCCATCACACGTTCAGCCTCTTTTTTGCCCTCTGCGACGATAGACGGAAGTTGTTCCAGCAAGCTTTTCATTCAAATCCCCCTGCCCCGTGTCCCGCACGCGGCACCATTCCAGTTGTCTTTGTTTCAGATCAGCGCCGCTTGCGGATCGAGCGGCTTTCCCTTGAAGGGTGCGACGTTGATCTCCCCTTCCCGCTTGCGGGCCTGGGCAATGTCGTAGCTGTTCTGCATCCGCATGAGCGTATCCATTGACACGCCGAAAGCCTTTTCGACCCGGAGCGCCATTTCCGGCGAAAGATGTGCGCGCTCGTTCAGCACGGCCGACAATGCCGCCCTCGTAACACCTAGAACTTGCGCCGCGCTCGTGACCGAAAGGCCAAGAGGCTCGATGATCTCGCTTTTGACGAAGCCGCCGGGGTGGGCGGGGTTTTTCATACGGATGCCCTGCATCGCACTCATAGCCACCTCCTAGTGGTAATCTTCATAGTCGAGGTCGATGATCTCGATTTCGGTTTGGTCGATCCGGAACGTGATCCGCCAGTTCTTGGTGACGAACAGGCTCCAGGTGCCTTTTCGATCGCCGGTGAGCTGATGAGCCTTCCAGCTCGGGACCGTGCGCAGCTCGTCTTCCCGCTCCATATCTTGCAGGAAGGTGACGATGCGACGGACTTTCGGCACTACGGCCGCCTGCAAGCCGGTGGCGTCATCATCTTCGATGAAGCGGCGCAACCCCTTATGGACCACGTTTCGGATTCTCATGTGCCGTCACTATCAAGCTAAACGTATAGTGTCAAGCTACGCTATACAATCCCGGCGCTTCATAGCCTTGTCGCGCAAGTTGTAAAACCTGCAACAGATCGGCCGCCCCCGGAAAATCAGGGCTTTTCGTGTCGCATGTCTTTGTCGCAAGTGGTAGAAAACTTGCGACATGATTTGCGACAGGGGGAAGCCGTGAGCAGCCGACCAGATTCCGACGCCGGCCGCGTGTTCATCGGCTATGCCCGCGTTTCGACTCGCGGCCAGGACCTCGATGCGCAGCGGGCCGCCCTGGGTGCGGCCGGCTGCGTCCGCATCTTCGAGGAAAAGGCTTCCGGGGCGAAGCGGGATCGGCCCGAGCTGGCGCGGATGCTCGACCATCTGCGTGCCGGCGACGTGGTGACGATCACCAGGCTAGACCGCCTCGCCCGATCGACCGGCGACCTTCTGGCGATCGCGGAGCGGATCAAGGAGGCCGGCGCTGGCCTGCGTTCGCTGGCCGAGCCGTGGGCCGATACCACGACGCCGGCGGGGCGCATGGTGTTGACCGTGTTCGCCGGCATCGCGGATTTCGAGCGCAGCTTGATCGTGGAGCGCACGAGCGCCGGCCGGATCGCGGCGAAAGCCCGAGGCGTGAAGTTCGGCCCCTCCCCTGCCCTGTCGGCCGAGCAGATCGCCCATGCCCGCCAGCTTATCCATGACGACAAGAAGCCGGTGGCGGAAGTCGCCCGGCTCTTGGGCGTGCATCGTGCCACGCTCTACCGGGCGCTTGAGAACGCATTGACGTGAATACGCATTGACGTAACCACGTTTAGTTGCCGGCCCTAGAAGTAGTGCCTTTCGCGGTTCCTTCCGCAAGGGATTGCAGAATCGGGCGAGTTCGTCCTTACTGCTAAGAATGAAGCGCGACTCGGAAAGGATTCGGAAGGACGTTGCCGCCCATCGGGCGCGGCAGCTTGCGGCCGGCCGTATCGCGCTGACCACGTATGTTCCGACTGATCTTCTCGCCCAAATCGACAAGATCAAGGAGCAGCGGGGCGTGCTTGGCCGCGCGCCGATCATCGAGGAAGCATTGAGGCTCTATATCGAAGCGAAGCAAGGGACATAACGGCAAAACGCCCGACCGCGCCAACGGTCGAGCGTTTTTGTAGGCCGTCAGACACACCGTAGAGACGGGGCCAAAGCTCTCCCCTTATCTACGCTACAGCACTCCAATCCGCAAGATTGATTCTTGCGGAAACAGGAAAGCCGTGCCTGCCGTCCGCGCCGTCATGTCCTTCAAATGGAAGGACGACAGGCATGTTGAGGATGCAGATCGCGGCCGCGATCGGCTGCGCGCGCGCAAGCGCGCTTGATGAGATCATGCGGGAGGTATGGACGCGCTACAGCGCCGGCCAGCTCACCGAGGAAGACGCCGGGCAGCTCTCCACGCTCGCCCATGAGCGCCGCGAGGCGTGGCGGGGATCGGGACAGGCCGGGCTTGGCCTGGTCATGCCCCCGGCCGAGCGATGCCCGACGCCAGTTCGGGGTCAGAACAAGAGCTGCTCAAAATCGTACGCTAAGGCCGAACGAATCATGAACATCATGC
This sequence comes from Ancylobacter polymorphus, assembly GCF_022836935.1. Lineage (NCBI taxonomy): Bacteria > Pseudomonadati > Pseudomonadota > Alphaproteobacteria > Hyphomicrobiales > Xanthobacteraceae > Ancylobacter > Ancylobacter polymorphus. The sequence continues at coordinate 74,672 of NZ_CP083240.1, forward strand.
TACTCGCCGGACTGGGGCTTGCAAGCGAAGCGATCGGAAGCCTTCGGGCATCTGGTGCTCAGTATCCCAGGTGTAGATGCCGGTCAGGTTGATGTGTTCCCAACTGAGCGGCGAGACGTGCTTGAGCAGCGTGTCGGGAATGTTTCTGCCGTCTCGCTTCAGATGAGTGACAGCGCGGTCGAGATAGACGGTGTTCCAGTGCACGATGGCGCTGACGACAAGATTGAGGCCAGACGCGCGGAATGCTTGGCTCTCGAATGAACGGTCACGGATTTCGCCGCGCTCGTGGAAGAACACCGCGCGTTTGAGCTTATGCGCTGCCTCACCCTTGTTGAGGCCGGCTTGGCACCGTCGGCGCAAGGCTGGGCTCGAATACCATTCGATCATGAACAGCGAGCGCTCAATCCGGCCGAGTTCCCGCAGCGCCTTTGCCAGCTGGCTTTCCATCGGAGACGCCGAGAGCTTTTTGAGGATGGTCGAGGGGACGACGGAGCGCGTCGTGATCGAGGCTGCCAGATGGAGCAGATCGTCCCAACGATCGAGAATCAACGCGGTGTTAATCGGAGCCCCGATGTGGTTCGTCAGCGCCGGGTAGGCATCGCCCTTCTCGAATGTGTGGAACTTTCGATCTTTGAGATTGCGCAATCGAGGCGCGAAGCGTTTGCCGATCAGGGCGAACAGCCCGAAGACGTGATCGCTCGCGCCACCAGTGTCAGTAAAATGCTCCTGGATATCCAGGATCGTATCTTGGTCAAACAGGCCATCGAGCACATAGGCCGCTTCGCTTTCCGTGGGGCTGATCGGCAAAATGCTGAAATAGCCGTACTGGTCCGACAGGTGGCTGTAGAATTTCGATCCCGGCTCGCTGCCATAGTGCAGGTTGACGTCGCCGCGTTTTGCCGCTCGGTCGCTCACACGGAAGAACTGTCCGTCGGACGACGCGGTCGTTCCGTTGCCCCACAGACGGGAATGCGGGTGACCGGTATGGGCGTCGGTGATGCAGGCCTGAGCGGCGCGATAGGTTTCTGATCGGGCATGGAAGGTGCGCATCCAGCCAATCTGATGGGCGCTGATGCCCTTGGAGGCGCCGGCCATCCGCTTCGGACCAAGATTGGTTGCATCGGCCAAGATGCCGGCCAGCATGGCGGAGACATTCCGTGGGGCGTCACCCGTGCGGACATGTGTGAAGTGATCGGCAAAGCCCGTCCAATCATGCACTTCCCTAAGGAGATCAGGAACTTCGACAAGCGGATACATCTCGCTGATCTCTGCGTTCAGTTCTTCGGCTGCCGCAGGAACGTCGCCGACGGTCGGCGTCACGATCAGCGTTCCCGCTTCGAGACGAACACCCTTGAGCTTACCAGCGCGAGCGCGATAGGCCAGGCGCTTCAGATTGAAGTCCAGCACCTGCATTACTTCGTTCAGCCAAGCGGCGCCGTCACTGCCCACACCAAGGCCAAGCCGATCCTCTTCCTTCATCGCGGTGAACGTAGATCGCGGCATGAGGTGGTCGTCGATCGGGCGGAACGAGCGGCTGCCCTCCACCCAGATATCCGCCGAGCGAAGGCGCTCGCGCAATGCGGCGAGCGTGGCTATCTCATAGAGCCGACGATCGGGCTTCTGCTGCCCAAAGATCAGTTTCCGATCGGTTGGACTGAGATGGCTGGTCGGAACACGCTCGGGCAGTGTGCGCCGTCCCTCCGAATGAAGCCTTCGGAGCATCGCAATAGCTGTGAGCAGAGAATCGTGGCGGCGCGCTGAACGGAACGTAAAGGTTGCCAGGAACGCCGTCGCGTATTTGAGGACGCCACCATACTGCTCGGCCGCCAGGACCAGCGGGGATGCCTCGTTGTCCTCGACCATTGCTGCAAGCTCAGGCTTCATTCGAAGCAGCCGGTGCCAACCGACCTTTTGGTCAAGAACCTCAAGCGCGTCCTGACCCCGATCGTTGGCCGATTGCAGCGCTGTTATCGTATCGAGGAACATACGCAGGGCCTTGGAGGTGTCTGTCCGTTGGTCCATGTGCCGCCGTTTCTTGCGACTGTGCGCCTGGGAGAACAGCCGCCCGATCAGCTTGATGAACATCGTAACGGCATCATCGGTTAGCTTCTCGCCGAGCTTGATCACCTGCGCGACAATCAGGGCGTGGCGACGGCTGGCATTGAAGTCGTTGGCCAGCCACGCCGGTGTGGCATTGCCCTCACGGACCATTTGGTCCCACCGCCCGGATGCCACGCGCGCCCGCAAACCGGGATCGATCCCGAGCGTGCGCAGGAAGGCAATTCGTTCAGTCAGTCCTACCAGATTTGAAGCTGCGGGCGCTTCCGGCGCGGACCGCAACCAATGGAAGCGAGTCTGGCCGACCGCCGCATCAACCTCGAGCAGCTTGTCGAGAGCCAGCAGCTTCTCAGGTGTGAGACCGTCGATAAGCGCTGTCTCCGCGCGACGGCGAGCTATGGCGCGGGCCGCAAGCGCCATTCGCTCGATGATCTCCACCGCGGGCAACAGGGCTCCGCGTTCTCGCATCGTGGCGACAATGGCATTCACAATCGAAGCGCCGCTGTCGGACATCGTGGCCGCCTCAATTGCCGACAACAGCCCCGCGCGACGATCCTGAGCTGTCGCGCTTCTGACGCCGAGATAGATCATCAGGCGCGCAATGTGATCGCGGCGCGTCTCTTCCCGGCGGGCATAGATTGTAAACGCAGTGGGATCGGCGCCGATCTGGTCGGCCACATATTTCAGCATCGCACGCGGCGGAATTTCGCCTGCGGCCAGCACCCGGCCCGGATGTCGCATCACGCAAAGCTGAACAGCGAAGCCGAGCTTATTGTGCTCGCGCCTGCGAAGGTCAATTTCGAGGCGATCCGACGCGGACAATGAATAGTGTCGGATTAGACTGTCCTCATCAGCCGGAATATCGAAAAGCTCCCGACGATCCTGAGCTTTGAGAATCTTGCGCCTGGCCACTGCTCAACTCCGCACACACCAACTCCCGCTCAATGTTGCCGAGCTGACTGGATGTGGAAACAGCAGCTATCCTACTGCCACGGTTTTCCACTGGGATCAGACGGCGCGCCTGGAAATCGCGAGACACAAGAATCTCGGTTCACGCTTCGTTCGACCTTAGCGTACGATTCTGCACAGCTCTTGTTCTGATCCCTATACAGAAAACCGGAGTGCCTGATTTCCGGGTTTCAGGTTCTGCGGCTGGCGTCGCTCTCTTCAGAGGAAGAGGGCGGCGCTTCGCTTCGTGACGGGCTGATAGCCGGAGAGAGAGGCTCACCGGCGTCCGTCATGGAGTAACTGACATGGCCACTGCCGTTCAGAAGATCACCCTGTCGTCCTCGCGCGACATTCCCTTCAACAAGCTGGTGCTCAGCCAGTCCAACGTCCGGCGTGTCAAGGCCGGGATCTCAGTCGAGGAACTGGCCGAGTCCGTCGCTCGGCGTGGGCTGATTCAGTCCCTGCATGTCCGCCCGGTCGTGGATGCCGATGGCAAGGAAACCGGCATGTTCGAGGTGCCCGCCGGCGGCCGCCGGTTCCGCGCGCTGGAACTGCTGGTCAAGCAGAAGCGCCTCGCAAAAATCGCGCCGGTTCCGTGCGTCGTGTCGGAGGCCAGCGACGATGTGCTGATCGACGAGGTTTCGCTCGCCGAGAACATCGAGCGCGCACCGCTGCATCCGCTCGACCAGTTCCGCGCCTTCCAGGCCATGCGCGAAAAGGGCATGACTGAAGAAGCCATCGCCGCCGCCTTCTTCGTGGATACCAAGGTGGTGAAGCAGCGCCTGCGTCTGGTTTCCGTCTCACCGGCATTGCTCGACGTCTATGCCGAGGACGGCATGACGCTGGAGCAGCTCATGGCCTTCAGCGTCAGTTCTGACCATGCCCGGCAGGAGCAGGTCTGGGAAGCGATCAAGGATGGCTGGCAGAAAGAACCCTACCACATCCGGCGCCTGCTGACCGAAACCACGGTTCGCGCCGCCGACAAGCGGGCGGTCTTCGTCGGCATCGACACCTATGAGGAGGCTGGCGGCTGCGTGCTGCGCGATCTCTTCCAGCAGGACGATGGTGGCTGGCTGCAAGATCCGGTGCTGCTCGACCGGCTGGTCGGCGAAAAACTCAAGTCCGAGGCCGAAGCCATCGCCGCCGAGGGCTGGAAGTGGATCGAGGTCGCCATCACCTTTCCCTATGGTCACGATCATGGCCTTCGCCAGATTGTCGGCGCCACGATCGATCTGAGCGAAGAGGAGCGCGCCGCCCGCGAGGCATTGCGCGACGAATATGACAGGCTCGAAGCCGAATATGGCGAGGCTGACGAACTCCCCGACGAGATCGACGCCCGCCTCGGTGAGATCGAACAGGCGCTGGAAACCTTCGAGCGCCGCCCGATGACCTTCGAGCCGGACCATATCAGCAAGGCGGGTGTCTTCATCAGCATCGATGCCGATGGCGAATTGCTGATCGAACGCGGCTATGTTCGCGCCGAGGATGAAACGCCTGCGGAACCGGAGGCGGAGATCGTTGACCCGGAAACCGGCGAGGTTATCCAGCGCGCAGAATCGGAGGTGAGCCACATGCGTGCAGTCATCACGCTGGGCGCCCAGTCGGTCGAAACGGAGGAGGAAGACGAGGCCGACACCATCAAGCCGCTGCCCGATCGTCTGGTCAGCGAGCTGACCGCGCATCGCACGCTGGCACTGCGGGATGCGGTGGCCGTGAACCCGCATGTCGCCATGACGGCACTGCTGCACCGGCTGGTCATGGATTGCTTCATGCCGCATTCCAGTCGCGGTTGCTTGGAAGCACAGGTCCGGGAGGTTCATTTGCCCGCACAGGCCGAAGATCTGCGCGATAGCACGTCCGCCAAGGCCATTGCAGACCGGCACGAACGCTGGGGCGATCATGTCCCGGCAGACGATGCCGCTCTCTGGGATTGGCTGACCGATCTGGACTATGGGTCGCGCATGGATCTGCTCGCCCATTGCGTCAGCTTCGGTGTCAACGCGCTCTATGAGAAGCCGAATCCCTACAGCGGCACGGGCGTCAGTCAGCACGGGCTGCACATCCGCCTGTCGCAGGCTGACCGGCTCGCGCGTTCGACCGGCCTCGACATGGTGGCAGTGGGCTGGCGGCCGACAGTTGGCAATTATCTCGGCCGCGTGACCAAGTCGCGTATCCTTGAAGCCGTGCGCGAAGGAGCTGGAGACCGGGCAGCCGATCTGATCGGACACCTCAAGAAGGGCGACATGGCGAAGGAAGCCGAACGCCTGTTGGCCGAGTCCGGCTGGCTGCCTGAGCCGCTGCGCATGGTGGACGAAGGTATCGACGTTGATCCGGCATCGGCCGCTGCGGCGGAAGCCGACGATCTTCCCGATTTCCTCTCAGGCGATGGCGAGGACGACCCGGCTGACGAGGAGGAAGAACAGCATATGGTCGCTGCTGAATAGCACTGATGTGTTTCGGCGCGCAATTTTGACTCTGTTTCAGGGGTAATAGGCATTCAATTTTGGATGCCGATAGAGGATCAAGGTTCAACGCCGATTGACATCTGGACGGTGCTGCGGTGAGGCGGGGACATGCCTTCGGTGAGGCAGACTGCCCGGATACGCCGCAGCAGCGCAGCAAGGCTTGTCTTCTCCTTCTTGAGCCAGAACCTATCCACCTGCTCTGCAATGATGCGCTCGGTCCTCAGGGCGAGCGTCAACGCGCCTTCGTGCGTGCCACGTTTCATGGGGCGCAAACCTGATGCGAGTTGTGTCTTTCTGAGCCGCGCAGCCAGCCGAAACAGTGTTGATCGCGGGATGCCGAACCTTTCACGCACGGTCGAAACAACACTCTGTCGCTTGTGATCCGTGACATCATCGCGGGCTTGGGTCGCCATGGCATCAAGCGCGTCGTCGTGGTCGTCGGACACTTCGAGAATATGTGGGCAGCGATCGAAGGCATTGACTTGGCTCTTCGGGAACTTCGCCGCGATGGCGTGCACGACATGACCGTTGTCCGGCTTGAGTACTGGGACTTGGTGCATCAGGAAACGTCGGACAAGATTTTTCCAGGAGGGTTTCCCCGGACCGAACTCGAGCATGCAGCCCTGCTTGAGACCTCGATGATGTTGGTCGCTCGACCAGATATGGTGGACCTGACTAAGGTGCCGTCTGACGGGCCGGCGAAAGTGCCTTCCTGTGATCGCTACCCGGTTGGTGCGGGCAAAATCCCAACGTCTGGCGTTCTGGCTCGCGCCGAGCGATCAAGTGCCCAGATTAGACATTGGCTGTTTCAAGATCATGTCGCTTTAGTCGAAGCGGCGGTTCGCGAAGCATTGGTTCTTGACGCTGACGGGCGAGATTGAGGGTTTCGGTAGCCGGATGTGGTGGAGGGACGATGTCATGCCTGGATGGCGCTCGTTTGCCAATTTGCTTTTTGATGACGTTTGTGCCTAGCGGGGGTAGGTGCAGTCATGCCTCCGGCCTTTGACGCGGTGCTTCATGATCGTTGGCCCTGATGTTTTACGCTGAACCTAGTCCGCCTCACTTTATCGCGCTTGGCTGACGCAAGACAACACCACCGGTTTACAAGTTCGGCGGTCCACATCCGCTTTGAGTGTTGCAGCGCCCCTTGCGATCGGAAGCACTGCATCATCCGCTGCCGTTTTCGCAGCGACACATGCGAATTCTCCGCCCGGTTATTAAATCCCTTGTGCGAACGGTGTTCTACATTCGGCATGAGCTGCCGCTGAGCGGTCCCTTAGGAACATAACTTGTCGGTGATCATCCGCTTTGGTATGATGCCTTGCTTGGTCAGCAATCGCTTGGCCGCCTTGGTATTGCGCGCTCTGGACGATCTCGTCGAGCACATAGCCGTCTTGATCGACGGCCTGCCACAGCCCGTGCTTCTTGCCGGCGATGGTGATAGCCACCTCGTCCAGATGCCACACGTCGCCCCGGCTGGGCTGCTCGCGTTGGAGGTGACGGGCGTAGTCCGGGCCGAACTTCTTTGCCCAACGGCGGATCGTTTCGCAGGAAACGACAATGCCGCGTTCCATCAGCACTTCATTCGACAAGACACAGGTTCAGCGGAAACCGAAAGTAGAGCCAAACAGCATGGGCGATGATCTGCGGTGGGAAACGATGGCGCTTGTAGCTAATCGGCGAGGTGCTCATCCACCTGCCTCTATCGCAATGTCTCTGACAACCCGTTACCGTGACGTCGCCCTCGGCGGAAATCAACAACCTCTCGCCCGCAGCGGCACTGAATGATCCAACCCTCGCGAAAGCCAGCGCATTTTCAGCAGTCTCCTAACGGGTATTGCTGCGTTAAGCATTGAGCTTTTCTGACCCAAGCTGCACAATATCGTGATTTGGGGGCTTATAGAGCGCCTCTCGGGGTAGAGACAGAAGGCCTGAACGATGGACAAAGCGGCAATGAAAAGTCGAACCGAAGATCTGGCCACGTCTCCGAACACTGTTCAGAAGATTCTGTCGTTCATCTATCAGCGTCGCTATGAACCCAACGAGAGGCTCCCCTCCGAGCGGGATTTTGCGGAGCGATTCGGGACCAGCCGAGCTGCCGTGCGCGAAGCCCTTGCCTCCCTTGAAACGATGCGGGTGATTGAAAGACGACCCAATTCCGGGATCTTTCTGCGGAATTCCGACGAGAGCAGCATCGAAGCGTTGGTGCTTCATGCTGCGTCCGGGTTGCCGTTTTCCCCGGAGGAAGCGACCAACGTTTTCGAAGTGCGGCGAATTCTTGAAGTTCAGGCTGTCAAGCTTGCCTGTGATAACAGAACCGCTGAAGACATTGAGAATATGCGTAACATTCTCAAAGAGACGAAAAAGCTCCTCGAAAAGCAGAAATCCATACAGAAAGAGGATGAGGAATTTCATATGGCCATCGTTTCGGCCACGAAGAACAGGATACTTGTCCGAATTGTAAAGTCGTTCTACGAGCTCTCCAGGGCCCGCCGTGAGATATATTTCTCAGATCATGAGAGAAGCAAGCGCGCCTATGAAGACCATACTGGCATACTCGAGTCGATCGAGGCACGCCGCGCGTCCGATGCCGGGAAAAGAATGACACAACATCTGTCACAGGCCCTGGCGACCTGGCAGATCCTGCTTAGCGAGACTAGTCCCCGAAAGGATGATCGAGGGCCGCTCGCGCTTGTTGTAACTCAGCTGCCAACTGGACAACCGCGTTAACCTCGCGAGATTGCGGATTTAATGATTCTCACGTCCGTCACAATTTGGAGACGGGACAATGGATCGGCGGACGCTATTCGGACTTTCGGAACAACTGGACGGTTTCGAAGAACGGCGTTTGGCGAGCGGGATAGTTTAGTTTCGCGGTTTGCGCGGTTCTGAAGCTGTTTTCGGGTTTTGCGCCGAGGCTGTGATGACGCCTGCGGCGGCTGATGCTACGGTCATGCGGCGTTGATACGCCACAGGTAATAATGCGGCGGAATTTGTAGACGAGGTTGGCCATGCCGATCTTCATCTGCGCACGTTTGATGCCGACGGTGCGAATGAAGAGCGGCGAAGACATGCTCGACGCGGGAGCGGATGACCGACTTTCCGGCATTGGCGCGACGGGTCGGCGCAGGCATGTCGGGCGCGGCGGCTTCTTGCGGTGTGTGGCATGAATCTGCCCGAAACAGCCTAGGCTGTAGTGACGATTTAACTATCTGAGCCAGATTGCTATTGCGGCGATGAGCACGAAGCCTCGGAAGTTTGCGAGGAGCTTGTCGTATCTGGTGGCGACGCGTCGGAACTGCTTGAGCTTGGCAAAGAAGCGCTCGATGAGGTTGCGCTCCTTGTAGAGGCGCCAGTCGCAGGCATGAGGGCGCCGCCGTTCGGGCCGTGGCGGAATGACGGGAGTAGCTCCGGCGTCGAGAATGGTGTCGTGGAAGTGCTCGGCGTCGTAGGCCCTGTCGGCGATGACGTGGCGGGGTTTGAGGCCATCCAGCAGGTCCTTGCCGTAGATCACGTCGCCGCGATGGCCCGGTGCGAGCACAAAGCGCACCGGCAGGCCCAGCGCATCGACGGCGGCATGTATCTTGGTTCCTAACCCGCCGCGTGAGCGGCCAAGGCCTTGGGCGTCCGCTCCCCCCTTTTTCGCCGCGCTCCAGCGGCTTGCGACTGAGCGCGGATGGAGGTGGAATCGATCGCCACCCAATCGAGGTCTGCTTCCTTGGCCAGCGCCTCGAACAGTCTTTCGAGCACGCCCATCTCGATCCAGCGGTAGTAGCGCCGCTTGGCGGTCTGATAGTTGCCATAGCGCTCGGGCAGATCGCGCCAGCGCCCGCCCGAGCGCGCCATCCAGATCAAGGCATCGACAAAGCGCCGGTTGTTGGTGCGCGGACCGCGACGTCCTTTGCGACCGCCCGGCACAAAAGGCTCAATCCGGGTCCACTGCTCATCGTTCAGCGCATCCATGTCCATGACTGACCTCCAAAAGCCAGTCTTGAATCACGAAGCTCCCAAAAACGGAATCCCTAAATCGTCACTACAGCTTAGACCGGCCTTCAAAGGCCGGAACCAAGGCGACCCAATCCCCGCCAGCTGCCAAAATCCCACATTCTCAGCGAATACCGGCCAAAATCGAATCGCTTAATCCGGGTTGTCCAGCTATCCGCCGACAGCTTCATTCTGCGTCGCTCCGACCGCCTCAGCGTTCCACGAATATATGACGCCTCGCTGACGCAATCGGTGGATCTCCTCAATGCTGAGGTTCAGAGCATCCGTGAGCACTTGATCAGTGTGCTCGCCAAGCATGGGAGGCGCGGAGGAATACTCGATCTTGGTGCGCGAGAATTTGATAGGATTGGCGACCAGCGGCGCTGAATTGCCGCTCGCATGCTGCAAATCGATTCGAAGCCCACGATGAACCACCTGAGGATGGGCGAAAGCCTGGTCAAGCTTGTTAATAGGCGCGCAGGGCACGCCGATCGGCTCAAGCAGAGAAATCCAGTGTTCTGACGTGGCGTGCTTGAGGTGGTCAGACACCAATGGAATGAGCGCCTCGCGATGCCGGAGCCTGTCTGTATTGGTCTTGAAGCGCTCGTCCGCGGCCAAATCCGACAGACCGGCGGCCATGCAGAACTTCCTGAACTGCTGGTCATTTCCCACAGCGAGAACAAAAGCCCCGTCCGAAGTCTCGAAAACCTGGTAGGGAACAATATTGGGGTGGGCGTTGCCGTAGCGCCTGGGCGGATTGCCCGTGGTGAGGAAATTCAAGTTCTGGTTGGCCAGCGAGGCGACTTGGACGTCGAGCAACGCCATATCAATGTTCTGGCCTTCGCCTGTTCGTTCACGGTGGAGCAATGCGGAGATCACCGCAGTTGCGCTATAGATGCCTGTCAACAGGTCGGAGATTGGCACTCCCACTTTCTGCGGGCCGCCACCCGGCCGGCCATCGGCCTCTCCGGTAATGCTCATCAAGCCGGAGATGGCCTGGATCGCCATGTCGTAACCGGCCACATTTTTCATCGGGCCGGTCTGACCATAGCCGGTGATCGAGCAGTAGATGATGTCCGGCTTGATTAATCGCAGGGTCTCGTAATCGAGGCCGTAGCGCTTCATGTCGCCAAACTTGTAGTTCTCGATCACGATATCGGCTTGCTGCGCCAGCGAGCGTACGAGGTCAGCCCCCTCTTCAGTGGCGAGGTCGATACAGATCGACTGCTTGCCGCGATTGGCGCTGAGGAAATATGCGCTTTCTTGCGTGCCTTTGAGGTAAGGAGGCCCCCAATGGCGGGTGTCGTCTCCGGTATGGGGCTTTTCAATTTTCCAGACGTCGGCGCCGAGATCTGAAAGTATCTGCCCGAGCCATGGGCCGGCAAGGATTCGGGAAAGGTCCAGAACGCGATATCCAACCAAGGGGCCAGCCATAGTTCCTCCAATAGCACTCGCGCCTTGTCCGCCCCGGCGCGGTTAAGAATCACTTATATGGTTATACCAAATTGGTCAATCCAAATGTGTGTACCAGAACTACTTGTTGAGCCAAATCCAATTGACTCGGCTTCCAAGCTGGTCTACCCAATTTGGCCTACAATAAGGCCATCTGGAGGAGATGGCGCGCGCTACGACCCGCTGGTCGATAGCGCAATCAGGGAGGCGGTAACTTTATGGCGCGAATAACGCTCCAGAACGTATCGACCCACATTCTCCAAGTAAGTCGCTGATTTCGCTGTCGTAATCGTGATATTTCGCATATAAATCATGGCGTTGACGGCTGCGAGGGGCGCGTTTCATGGATCACCTGGAGGGTGCGGGCTTGGCGCGGGGAGATCGGGTTGATTTCGACCGCCGTGTGCGTCTGGAGTTCCGTGGTGCGCAGATCAGTTCAGACGGTGGCCTGCTGGTGATGCGCGAGCTTGATGACGTGCTCGGCCTGTCCAATCTGGCGTCGGAGGCGCTGCGAGACAGCCGCACCGGGAAGAACACGCTCCATCGGCTTGACGGATTGTTCCGGCAATCGGTGTTCGGACGACTGGCCGGATACGAGGATGTGAACGATGCCGACCGCTTGGCCCTCGATCCCGTGATGCGTCAGGTCGTTGGCGGCAGGGCCGTCGAGGCGCAAGCTGCTTCGGCATCGCAGATGGGACGGTTCGAGACCGAGACGCTGGCTCTGGCCGCGAACCGGGCGGCGCTGGCCGATCTGAACGGCCAATGGATCGACCGGTTTCATGACCGCAACGGGTTGAAATACATCGTGCTGGACATGGACAGCTCGGTCAGCCCCACCCACGGCGATCAGGAAGGTGCTGCCTGGAACGGGCATTTCGACTGCACCTGCTATCACCCCATCTTCTTGTTCAACCAGTTTGGCATGCTGGAGCGCTGCGCCCTGCGTAACGGCAATGCCCACAGCGCCGATGGCTGGCGGGATGTCCTTGATCCCGTCATTGCCCGATATGCTGGCCGCGACCTTGGTGGACGCTTCTTCCGGGCCGACGCTGCCTACGCGATCCCCGCGATCTATATGCGGCTGGAAGAAGCCAGGTTCTTCTACGCCATCCGTCTGCCCGCCAACGCCGTCTTGCGCGAGAAGATCGCGCATCGGCTGACACGGCCCGTGGGACGGCCTTCGCTGACCAAGGTCAAACGGTTCTTCGAGGACTTCGAGTATCAGGCGGCGTCCTGGGACAAGCCGCGCCGCGTCATCGCCAAGATCGAATGGCATCCGGGCGAGCTGTTCCCCAAAGTCGGCTTCATCGTCACCAACCTGCCGATGGAGCCAGACTGGGTGGTGAGGTTCTACAACCAGCGCGGCACCGCAGAGCAGCACATCAAGGAAGGCAAATATGCCTTTCGCTGGACGCGGCTGTCATGCCGGAAGTTCCGGCACAACGAGGTGCGGCTGCAACTGCACGCGCTGGCCTACAACCTGGCAACCTTCCTGCGCTGCATCGAACTGCCCGAGGCCATGGCGGACTGGTCGTTGACCAGCCTGCAACTCAAGCTGATCAAGATCGGCGCCCGCGTCGTCCGCCACGCCCGCGCCATTACCTTCCAGTTGGCCGAGGTCGCCGTCACCGGCCCGATGGTGCGGGCCGTCCTTGCCGCCATCCGCCGTCTTCGAACGCCTCCGTCATGCGCATGACCACGATCCATGCCCAAGCTGAACGAAAGCGGCAGGACAGGTCCGTCTGCCGCGCGGAAAAGCGGCTCTGCCGGGCCAGAATGCTGCGGGTTCGAGGCTTGATCCACCCGACTTCGGCCGTTTGCGCGACGACAGACACCGCTCGGGGCGAAAAACGCTTGCCCAGCGAGCAAAATCAGGCGATCTTGAAGTCAAGCGGCAGGCCACTTGGGGAATGTCGGCTAAGTAGCCTCCTGAACTCGACGCTCATGGCGACGGGGACCATCATCGTCTCCATGATACTGTCCGCCTTCATCGCCTATGGCGCAACACGGCTGCGCTTCCGCGGCAAGACGATCCTGATCGCTTCCATGCTGTTTGCGTATATGTTTCCGCCGCTCATGCTGGCGATCCCGATGGCGGCTGTATTTCGCTCGATCGGCCTAGCTGACAGTCTATGGGGGTTGCTGATTGCGCACCTCGCCATTTCGCTGCCGCTTGGTGTCTGGCTTTTGTGGGGCTTCTTCAAATCGATGCCGTTCGATCTGGAAGAGGCCGCAATGGTCGATGGCTGCTCGCAGTTTGGCGCATTCTTCCGAGTGGTTTTGCCGCTGTCCGCACCCGGCCTCATTACGGTTGGAATTTTCTCGTTCCTCCTGTCTTGGGCCGACTATGTGTTCGCACTCATCCTGATCATGAGCGACCAGAAGAAGACGCTGCCCGTCGCCCTAGCATCGATGCTCGGCGCGCAGGACCTCAGATGGGGAGAGATACTGGCAGGCTCGTCACTGATCGCGCTGCCTTTGTTCGTCGTGTTCGCGTTCTGCTATCGATACTTCGTGGCCGGCCTTTCAGCCGGTGCCGTGAAGGGTTGAGCATTCGCAGCATTGATTAAGTTCGGCCAGGTCCAACAGCGTACGGCCAGGCTGGCGAAGACCCGTGATGTTTGGAGATAGCTGTGTCGAACTACGACTACGTCATTATCGGAGCGGGCTCCGCCGGATGCGTTCTGGCTTCGCGGCTGAGTGAGGATCCCGACGTCAGGGTCCTGCTGGTAGAGGCTGGCGCCCCGAAGTCGCTTTTCGTACGCATGCCTGCCGGCATCCGAGTGCTCTACAACAGCAAGAAGTACAACTGGCGCTTTTGGACGGAGCCACAGACGCATCTCAACAACCGCAAAATATACATCCCGCGCGGTCGCGTCGTTGGCGGATCCTCCGCGATCAATTCGATGATCGCGATCCGGGGCAACCCGTGGGACTACGACAATTGGGCGAAGGAAGGCATGCCGCAGTGGGGCTTCGACGAGATGCTTCCGTACTTCCGTAAACTGGAAGACGCCACGCTCGTTTCAGGCAACAAAGACCCACAGCGCGGATACCAAGGACCAATCCGCCTATCCTACGGTCCCGAGCGAGAAACAGCGCAGGCGCTGATCGATAGCGCCGGCGCGGCGGGTTTGCCGTTCAATCGCGGATTCAACGGAGCCTCGCAGATCGGCGCAGGCTTCTATGAACTCTCGATCGCCGACGGAACACGCTCGGGCGCTTTCAAATATCTCGAGCGGGCGAAGGGTCGCGACAATCTCACAGTCATGGCCGATTGCAGGGTCCACCGGCTGCATATGGAGGGGAATCGCGCGCGGGGCGTCGTCATTGCGTCGAACGGGCGCGAAGCCACGGTTTATGCGGACCGGGAAGTGCTGGTCGCCGCCGGAGCCATCAACTCGCCGCAACTTCTGATGCTCTCAGGTATCGGCCCTGCCGATCACCTTGCCTCCGTCGGTATCAAGACGCTTATCGACCGGGCCGGCGTCGGCGAAAACCTTCAGGACCATCTCGACTGCACGATACGCTTCGAGGCTTCGAAGCCAAATACGCTGACGCCATATCTCGGCTTGCTCAAGGGCGGCATGGCGGGGGCGGAATATATCCTTCGAGGCACCGGACCAGCCGCTGCTACCGGCATCGAAGCCGGCGCGTTCTGGGGGCCGGATCGTACATCAAAACTCCCCGAATGGCAGGCGCATTTCATCCTGGCTCTGCGCAATCCGCCGCCGGGCGAGCGCATCGCACATGGTTTTGCGCTCCGTGTCTGCCAGCTCCGCCCCGAAAGCCGCGGCACGCTGCGTTTGCGCAGCGCCAATCCTGCTGATCATCCGCTGATCGATCCGCGCTTCGCGTCCGTACATGCGGACTTCGAAAGCCTTCGCGATGGCATGGCGGAGATGGTCGATATTGCCACCCGCCGACCATTCGCTGATCACGTGAAGCGGCCGATCGATGCAGCGGCTTTCAGAGGGCGGGGCTCGCTAGAGGCCTTCCTCCGCGAAAAGTCCGAGACAGTCTATCATCCCGTCGGCACCTGCCGCATGGGTGCGGATGACGATTCAGTGGTCGATCCTGATATGAAGGTTCGTGGCGTCGATGGTCTGCGCGTCGTCGATGGCTCGGTCATGCCCACGCTGATCAGCGGCAATACCAATCTGCCGATCATGGCCATGGCGGAGAAGATCGCTGACCAGATCGCTCATGGAGCGATCTAACGTCGCGTTTTCGAGCAATCCAGGGCTTGATCAGAGCGGCTGACAACCAGCAGGCCACAACGCAATTCGTTGGATGCCAACCAGACTTGTTTCGATTTTCCATCGCAAGAGCAGTTCAACCTTGCGCTGTCCAATCTGGGAGTGACGATCTTGAGATCAAAGCAGTTCTACATCGGAGGGCAGTGGGTTGACCCGATTGCGCCGAACGATCTTGATGTGATTGATCCTTCCACCGAACGGCCTTTCGCGACTATCAGCCTGGGTTCCGCTGCCGATTGTGACCGTGCCGTTGCCTCTGCCTCCGCCGCACTTGCGGACTGGGCATCGACTGACGCCGCAGACCGACGCGCGCTCGTGGTCCGGATTCTCGCGCAGTATGAGAAGCGCAAGGAAGATCTGGCGCAGGCGATGAGCCAAGAGATGGGCGCGCCCATCGATTTTGCGCGGAACTCTCAGGCACCCAGCCTGCCGTGGCACCTGAAGAATTTCCTGACCGCCTTCGACGAGATCAAATGGATCAGGCCGCTCGGCGTCCACGCACCAAACGACATGATCGCGATGGAAGCGATCGGGGTTGTCGGGCTCATCACGCCGTGGAACTGGCCGACGAACCAGATAACCCTGAAAGTCATCCCGGCATTGCTGGCGGGCTGCACCTGCGTGCTGAAACCCTCCGAAGAAGCGCCGATATCGGCTCTGATCTTCGCCGAAATGATGCATGACGCGGGCGCGCCGGCCGGTGTCTTCAATCTTGTCAACGGTGATGGAGCGGGCGTCGGCGCGCGCCTGTCCGAACACCCGGATATCGACATGATCTCTTTCACGGGTTCTACGCGCGCCGGTCGCGCCATCTCAAAGGCTGCCGCCGAAACGATGAAGCGGGTGACGCTTGAACTTGGAGGCAAGGGCGCGAACCTGATCTTCGCTGACGCAGACGAACAGGCGGTGGTGCGCGGCGTGAAACATTGCTTCAACAATGCCGGCCAATCGTGCAATGCGCCGACACGCATGCTGGTCGAGCGTCCGGTGTATAGCGCGGCGGTCAACATCGCGCGGCAGGTTGCAGCTAGCACGAATGTAGGTCCTGCAAGCGAGCCGGGCAGCCATATCGGGCCGGTCGTCAACGCTCGGCAATGGAATCAGATTCAACGGTACATTCAGACAGGAATAGATGAAGGCGCAACGCTGGTCGCGGGTGGGGTCGGCCGGCCCGACGGTCGCAATTCCGGCTATTTCGTCAAGCCGACGGTGTTCGCCGATGTTGAGCCCGGCATGACCATCGAACGGGAGGAAATCTTTGGCCCTGTGCTGTCTATTATTCCGTTCGATACCGAAGATGACGCCGTTCGCATCGCCAATGACACGCCCTATGGCCTGACGGACTACGTTCAGACCACGGACGATGCGCGGCGACGTAGGCTTGCGCAGCGGCTGCGCGCCGGCATGGTCGAAATGAATGGCAAGCCGCGCTCCGCAGGGGCGCCGTTTGGAGGGGTCAAGGCCTCCGGACGTGCGCGGGAAGGCGGGATTTGGGGCATCGAGGAATTTCTCGAGGTGAAGGCGATCTCTGGCTGGTAATCCCGTCAATCGAACACCGCAGGCTTTGAGAAGGATCACGGATGGCGCAGTACGACTATGATTTGTTTGTCATCGGTGGGGGATCTGGCGGTGTGCGGGCGGCCCGCGTTTCGGCTGCTTTGGGCAAGCGCGTAGGACTGGCCGAAGAGTACCGGTTTGGCGGCACCTGCGTGATCCGCGGCTGCGTTCCCAAGAAGCTTTTTGTCTATGCCGCCCAGTTTGCCGAGCAGTTCGAGGACGCCGCCGGCTTTGGCTGGGCCTTGCCGTCGCCCACGTTCGACTGGAAGATGCTTGTCTCTAACAAGGACAGGGAAATAGAGCGACTTGAGGGCCTGTACCAGAACGGCGTCAGGAATGCAGGCGGCGATACGATCCGGTCGAGAGCTGTGCTGGTTAACAGGAACACGCTCCTTCTTGAGGACGAGCAGCGGACCGTTACCGCTGACCAGATACTGGTTGCCACGGGCGGCAAGCCAACGCTGCCGGTCAACCTGCCTGGCATCGAACATTGCATCACATCCAATGAGGTTTTCGATCTTCCAGCGCTGCCGAACGCGATCGTCATCGCCGGAGGTGGTTACATCGCGGTTGAGTTCGCAAACATTTTTCATGGGCTCGGGGCAAAGGTCACCCTTGTCTACCGCGGTAAGGAAATTCTCCGACGCTTCGATCACGATCTGCGCCAGTCGTTGCATGCGTCAATGGAGACCAAGGGCATAAGGATCATCACCGAGGCGACGATCGAGCGCGTCGCCCGACCATCCGGCGCGGAGATCAAAGTCGATCTGAGCACGGGCGAAGAGCTGACGTCGGATCAAGTCATGATGTGCATCGGCCGGGAACCGAATACGCAAGGCCTCGGCCTGGAGAAGGCCGGGGTTGAAGTCGGACCTTTCGGCGAGGTGCTGGTCGATGAATTCTCACGCACAAGCGCGCCGAATATCTGGGCCGTGGGCGATGTGACCGACAGGGTGCAACTCACGCCTGCAGCGATTCACGAGGCGATGTGTCTCGTCGAGACGCTCTGGAAGAATAATCCGACACGCCCCGATCTGGACCTCGTTCCGACTGCTGTCTTCTCGCAACCGGAGATCGGCACCGTTGGCTTGTCCGAGGAGGCGGCTGGGGCGCAGTTTCAGGACATTGATATCTACCGTGCGCAATTCCGGCCGATGCGCAACACGCTTGGCAGCCGAAGCGAACGCATGCTCATGAAGCTGGTCGTTGACGCCAAGACGGATGTCGTTCTCGGCGCGCATATTTTGGGCGCCGACGCTGGCGAGCTTGTCCAACTGCTCGGGATCACCTTGAAAGCCGGGATGCGCAAGCTGGAGTTCGACCGCACGATGGCAGTGCATCCGACTGCGGCTGAGGAACTGGTTACAATGTATTCCCCGACTTACCGGATCCGGAATGGAGTTCGGGTGGAAAACTGACAGCGTCAGGCATGCGCAGGCTGCGCTCAGCAGCTTGACATTACTCAGAATGGTATACCACAATGGTATACCATTCTGTCGGGAAAACTTGAGACGTCTCGGCATTCTCGGGGCGTTAGGGATGGAGCCTAGTCATCATGGATCTGCTTTCGAACTTGCCGGATCGCATCCATGAGATTCTCAAGGAGGGCGCGAAGAAGGGTGATACGCGCGTCGCCATTACCGACGAACTGGGAAACGACTGGTCCTATGCCCGGATGATTTCCACTGTCGATCGGGTGGCGACCGAGATGAGCGAGCTTGGCATTCGCGCCGGCGACCGGGTAATGATTGTTTGCGAGAACTCGGTAGCCGCAATCATCCTGATGTATGCGGCCAGCCAACTCGATGCATGGGCGGTGACCACGAACGCGCGCCTGAGCGAGCGCGAGATCGCATTGATCGAGCACGACAGCCAGCCAAGACGGGTCTTCTACACCAGCCTAGTGTCACCAGACGCCGATGTTCACGCGACCAATGCCGCGGCCGAAACCTTGCATATGAGCGGGATCGGAGAGGTCAAAGTCGGCAAGATGAATGAAAGTGCAGCGCCGGAAAAGGTGTATGAGGACGCGGCGAAACAGGTCGCGGTTCTGATCTACACCACGGGAACGACAGGGCGCCCAAAGGGCGTAATGCTCAGTCACCGGAACCTCTTGTACGTAGCCTGCCGCGGCCAGCGAATGAAGACGCTGTTTGCCGAAGATGTCGCCTGGTGTGTCATGCCGATTTCGCATTCGTATGGGCTGGTGCTGTTGCAGGGGTTGCTGTTCGCCGGCGGCCGCCTCAAGATCATGCCGAGGTTTGATTTCGAAAAGACGCTGGATGCGGTTGCGAGCGGCGAGGTGACGATCCTGAATGCGGTTCCGGCGCTGTTGAACCGGGTGATCGCGCATGTCGAGAAGAACAATCTCACGATGACGCCAAACAGTCTTCGCTACGTCTATTCGGGAACGGCCCCGCTGGACCTTTCGCTGCGCCAGAAGGTCGAGAATATCTTCGACGTCGTGCTGCACAACGGTTACGGCCTGACAGAAACGTCGCCGACGATCAGCCGCACGATCTATGAGAAGGGCACTGGCGAGATCAACATCGGGACCCCGATTCCGGGCGTCACGGTTAAGGTCGTGGGCGCGAACGGCAATGAAGTTGGCCAGGGAGAAAGCAGCGAGCTTCTGGTCAAGGGGCCAAATGTGATGCTCGGCTACTATGGGCAGCCGGAATTGACCAGGGACGTCATTGATGCCGATGGCTACCTGCGCACTGGTGATCTCGTGAGCCTCAATGAAATGGGCGAAATCACCATTCAGGGAAGGTCAAAGGAACTGATTATTCGCTCCGGCTTCAATGTCTATCCGCAGGAGGTCGAGGCGGCGCTCAACGCGCACGATGCGGTCCTGAACGCGGCCGTCATCGGCGTTCCGGTGGAGGGCAACGAAGAAATTATTGCGTTCGTTGAATTGGTCCCCGGCGGGGCAGTCGAACCAGCCGAGTTGTCGGCGTTCATCGAGAACACGCTCGCCCAATACAAGCGACCGCAACGCATTGTCGTCCTGCCGCAGCTGCCGATGGCTCCGAACGGCAAAATCAGAAAGCATGAACTGAAGAAGTTTGCGCAACAGTCCCCGATTGAAGACTGACCCGGCATTCTAGCAAGCGTCGCCCCGCAAAGCGATTTCCCTTCGATCGAGGTCGGCTCTGGAAGCCGGTGATCGAGCATCCTCCCAAGGAGCAACCCCGTGGCTGAACTGCACAAGAATCTGATCAATGGCGAATGGATCGGCGGCGAACCGGTTCCCAACATCAACCCATCGAACACCGATGACGTTGTTGGGGACTATGCGCGGGCGACCAAGGCTGATGCCCTTACCGCAATCGCTGCCGCAAAGTCCGCCTTCCCGAAATGGTCGCATTCGGGACTGCTTGAGCGAAATGCCATCCTGAAGAACGCAGCTATCGAGATAATGGCGCGGAAGGACGAACTTGGCAGGCTGCTTGCGCGCGAAGAAGGCAAGACGCTGGCCGAAGGCATTGGCGAAACCGTGCGCGCGGCCCAGATCTTCGACTTCTTCGCCGGCGAGGCCTTGCGGCTCGCCGGCGAAGTCCTACCGTCGATTCGGTCCGGCTATTCTGTGGAGATCACACGCGAGCCGGTCGGTGTGGTCGGCATCATCACGCCGTGGAACTTCCCGATCGCCATTCCGGCCTGGAAGATCGCGCCGGCGCTCTGCTATGGCAACACGGTTGTGTTCAAACCGGCGGACCTCGTTCCCGGCTCGGCATGGGCGATCGCCGATATCCTGCACCGGGCGGGCCTTCCCGCTGGCGTCCTAAATCTCGTGATGGGCCGTGGCTCGGTGATCGGACAGGCGATTCTCGACGGCGCCGACGTCGCGGCGATTAGTTTTACCGGCTCGACATCGACGGGCAAGAACGTAGCGCTGGCGTCCGTCGAACATCACAGAAAGTTCCAGCTCGAGATGGGCGGCAAGAATCCGCTCGTCGTGCTTGACGATGCGGACTTAGCTACCGCCGTCGAATGCGCCGTCAACGGCGCGTTCTTCTCTACAGGACAGCGCTGCACTGCGTCCTCGCGTCTGATTGTCACCAAGGGCATCCACGACGCGTTCGTCGAAGCCGTGGTCAAAAGGCTGGAAAAGACAGTGGTCAACGACGCGCAGAAACCCGGCACGCATATTGGTCCGGTCGTCGATCAAAGCCAACTGGACCAGGATGAGAAGTATATCGCAATCGGCAAGGGGGAGGGTGCCCAGATTGCGTTTGGCGGAGAGCGGCTTGAGCGGGAAACTCCCGGGTTCTACCTGCAGCCCACGCTTTTCGTCGAAGCTCATAACGGCATGCGTGTTTCGCGTGAGGAGATTTTCGGACCGGTTGCCGCCGTGATCAAAGCGCAGGACTACGGCGAGGCTCTTGCATTGGCGAACGACACGCCGTTCGGACTATCATCGGGAATTGTTACTCAGAGCCTCAAATACGCCACCCATTTCAAGCGGAACAGCGAGGCAGGCATGGTCATGGTCAATGCACCGACGGCCGGCGTCGATTTCCACGTTCCGTTCGGTGGGCGCAAGGGTTCAAGCTACGGACCGCGCGAGCAGGGCCGCTATGCTGCGGAATTCTACACGAGTGTGAAGACCGCCTACACCAATCCGGGATGACGGCACAGCGCCGGCCGTCATCGGGCGTGAGCGCGACAAACCTGGCCTCAGAGCCGGGCGATGATCGCCGCTTGCGTGCGCTTCCCATTCGCAAGAAACGCTAAAACCACGCCACGATTTACCCGCCTTACGCGTTGACTATCCAATTTGGATATGCCAAATTGGTTTACCAAAATGGAATACCTTGGCACGCAAGGTAGTTACTTGCGTCCAGGCGGAAACATTGGCTTGGCGTAAACTGAAGGAGGAAAACCGGTGGCGAGACAGAAGAGCGGCTACTACGGCAAGCGCCGGAAGTTCTGGACATGGGGCTACGAAGGCGAAGATAATTCGAACGAAGAAATCAATGTCATGCGCGAGCGCGTTGAACAGCGCCTCGGCATCAAGGACATCAAGATCCTCACTGACCCGACGCTGGATGAGATCGAGCTTCACCCAAGCCGTATCAAGATACCGCAGTCGCTTGAGGCCTTCTGTACGACGGACAAATGGGATCGCGTCGCACATACCTATGGCAAGGGCTTCAAAGACCTGACGCTTGTCTATCGGCGTGAGTTCAGCCGAGCTCCTGATGTCGTCGCATATCCGCAAGACGAGGCCGACGTTGCAGCCGTCTTCGACTGGTGTGGAGAGAACGGCTACGCCTGTATTCCCTTCGGCGGCGGATCGAGTGTGACAGGCGGTTTCTGGGGCCCCGATCGCGACGCATTTCCAGGTGTCGTGGTTGTCGATCTGGGTAACCTCAACAAAATCCTTGAGATTGATCCGGTATCGCGCGCCGCCCGCATTCAGGGCGGCATTCTCGGGCCGGCTCTTGAGGAGCAGTTGAAGCCGCACGGCCTGACACTGCGCCACATTCCACAGTCTTGGGAATTCTCGTCGCTCGGCGGCTGGATTGCCACCCGATCTGCCGGTCACTATGCGACCCATCTCACGCATATCGACGAAATGGTGGAGAGCCTGCGGGTCGTAACTCCGACCGGCACGCTTGAGAACCGTCGCTTGCCTGGCTCCGGCGCCGGTCCCGATCCGAACCGCATCTTTATCGGCTCCGAGGGTACGCTCGGGATCATCACCGAGGCCTGGATGCGCTTGCAGGGACGGGTCAAGTTCCGCGCCAACGCGGCGATCTCGTTCAAGTCCTTCTATGAAGGCGCCAAGGCTGTGCGCCAGATTACCCAGGCGGCGCTATTTCCCGCAAACTGCCGTTACCTCGATGAACTTGACGCCAAGTTCTACGGCGCGGGCGATGGAACGGAGTCGGTCTTGTTGCTCGGCTTTGAATCCGCCGATCACCCAGTCGACGCATGGCTCGATCGCGGCATCGAGATCTGTCAGGACTTCGGCGGCACGGTAAAGCAGCGTGCTGGAACCAGCGACAACGCTCTGGAAACCAGCAGAAGCGGCGCACAAGGCAACTGGCGTCACCAGTTCCGCTACCTGCCCCGTCTTATGCACACCCGCGCAGCTATGGGCATCGTCAGCTTCACCTTTGAAACGGCTTACACCTGGGACAAGTTCGAAGCGCTCGATACCGAGATCATGCGCCGGATTCGCGAAGTCCAGAAAAAGGAGCTTGGGGGCGGAATTATTTGCCGGCGGTTCTCGTTCCTCTATCCGGATGGACCGGCACCGTACTATTCGATCATGGCGCCTTCAACGCACGCCAACAGCCTCGAAGCCTATACGTTGCTGCACGACGTCGCCTCAAATGCTCTGATGGAGCTCGGCGGGACGTGTACTCACCATCACGCGGTAGGCAAGACGTTCCGGGAGTTCTACGACATGGAAGCCGATCCGACGTTCAAGCGGGTTCTAGGCGCTGTGAAGACGGAACTCGATCCGAACTGGATGTTGAATCCGGGCTTGCTGCTCGACCGTCCGAAGGGCGCAAAGGCCCCTCCCCTGAAGATTGTCGGCTAGCTTGGCCATGATTGATCTCTACTTCTGGCCGACGCCGAACGGTTATAAGGCGGCGATTATGCTCGCCGAATTGGGCCTGCCTTACAATGTCATTCCCGTGGACATCACGGCAGGTGAACAATTCCGCCCGGAATATCTGGAGGTCAATCCCAACAACAAAGTGCCGGCCATCGTTGATCACGATGGCCCGCACAACCGGCCGATCAAGATATTCGAATCGGCGGCAGTACTGCTCTATCTCGCCGAGAAGACCGGGCGCTTTCTGCCGGAAGATCCGGTGAGGCGATATGAGGCGATCCAGTGGCTCATCTTTCAGAATGCCAGCATGGGGCCGATGCTCGGCCAGGCGCATCACTTCATGGTTTATGCCTCAGAGAAGATTGACTACGCTATCGAACGCTATGATCGCGAGGCCGGACGAATCTACAACGTCCTAGAGAAGCGCCTCGGCGCAGAAGAATATCTCGCCGGCGAATATTCGATCGCTGACATCAGCACATTCCCGTGGGTGCGTACGCGCAAGTTGCATCGTCGCGACTTGGCTGACTACCCCAATATCGATCGTTGGTACCATGCCATCAAGAACAGGCCAGGCGTTCATACGGGATTGAACACGCTGGCCGAGAAGAAGACTTGGGAAGCAAAGCCGGGCACGGACGAGTGGACGAACATGTTCGGCAAGAATTGACCGAACCGCCGCAGCGTCAAACTGTGAGAAGTCGATGATCGCTCTCAATGCGTAACCGAGGCGTTTGATATCGGAGTTGATCCTTGTCGATTGTCATGCCCGAGCCACTGACGAGCGTCCTTTCCCGCCGTGCGGAGATCGTTGCCGAGATGCGTGCGATCGTCCCAGGCGAAGGCGTGGTCGACGCCGTCAATGAGATGCGCGTCTTCGAGTCGGATGCGTTGACTGCCTATCGGCAGTTGCCCCTGGTTGTGGTGTTGCCGGAAACCGTCGAACAAGTTTCGGCCGTCCTGCGCTTCTGCAATGACAACGGCGTTCGCGTCGTGCCGCGCGGATCGGGCACGTCGCTGTCGGGCGGTTCGTTGCCGCTGGCCGATGCGGTTCTGCTTGTGATGAGCCGTTTCAACAGAGTCCTCGAAATCGACTACGCGAACCGAGCAGTGGTAGCGCAACCGGGCGTGACTAATCTCGGCATCACCAACGCCATCGAAAACGAAGGGTTCTACTACGCGCCAGATCCATCCTCGCAGATTGCCTGCTCCATCGGTGGCAACGTGGCGGAGAATTCAGGCGGCGTGCACTGTCTGAAATACGGACTGACCGCCAACAACGTGCTTGGGATCGAAATGGTGCTGGTGAATGGCGACATTGTGCGTCTTGGCGGAAAGCATCTGGACTCTGAAGGCTATGATCTCCTGGGCCTGATGATCGGCTCGGAGGGGCTGCTCGGCGTCGTCACGGAGGTGACGGTGCGCATCCTCAAGAAGCCAGAAACCGCACGCGCCGTGTTGATCGGATTCCCGACCAGCGAGCAGGGCGGCCAATGTGTCGCTGACGTGATCGCGGCAGGCATAATCCCCGGCGGCATGGAAATGATGGACCGCCCAGCCATCGAGGCGGCCGAAGATTTTGTCCGGGTCGGTTATCCGCTCGATGTCGAAGCGCTCCTGATCATAGAGCTTGATGGCCCGCCCGCCGAAGTCAATCACCTGATTGCGGAAGTGGAGCGGATTGCCGGGCAAAATGGCTCCACGACCTGCCGCGTCTCGATGTCCGATGCGGAACGGCTTTCCTTCTGGGCGGGGCGCAAGGCTGCATTCCCCGCGGTTGGCCGCATTTCGCCTGACTATCTGTGCATGGACGGCACGATCCCGCGTAAGGAGTTGCCGCGCGTGCTGGCCGGCATGCGGGAGCTTTCCGTGAAGCACGGGCTGCGGGTGGCGAATGTGTTTCACGCCGGCGACGGCAACCTCCACCCGCTCATCCTGTATGATGCGAATATTCCCGGCGAGCTTTCTGCAGCAGAAGAGTTTGGAGCAGACATCCTGCGGCTGTGCGTGAGGGTCGGCGGCGTGCTGACCGGCGAGCATGGTGTCGGCGTCGAAAAACGCGATCTTATGCCGGAGATGTTTTCGGAGGCCGATCTCGACCAGCAGATGCGGATCAAATGCGCATTCGATCCCAATCACTTGCTCAATCCCGGCAAGGTGTTTCCGCAACTGCGGCGCTGCGCGGAACTTGGCCGCATGCACGTGCATCGCGGACAGCTTCCATTTCCGGACATCCCAAGGTTCTGATGGCGGCGTTTTCACCAGCAACACCGGAGGAAGTCCTGTCTGTCGTCAAATGGGCGGCGGGCGAAAGGGCTACGCTGGAGATTACGGGCAATGGGTCAAAACGCGGCATTGGATGGCTCGCGCAGACTGAACACACGCTGGAACTCTCGAAGCTTGTTGGTGTGACGCTCTATGAGCCCGACGAACTAGTGCTGTCGGCCCGAGCCGGAACGCCAATCGCGGAGATCGAAAAGCTGCTGGCCGATCGGAACCAGCGTCTGGATTTCGAGCCTATGGACTACGGTCCACTGCATGGAGCTCAACGTGGAAGAGGTACGATTGGCGGCGCGTTGGCGGCCAACCTGTCGGGCCCACGCAGACTGAAAGCTGGCGCTGCGCGCGACCACATCCTTGGCGTCAGCGCAGTATCCGGGCGCGGCGAGGCCTTTAAGGCGGGCGGGCGCGTCGTCAAGAACGTCACCGGCTACGATGTATCAAAGGCAATGGCCGGATCATGGGGCACACTGGCCGTCTGCACGGACGTTACCTTCAAGGTCCTGCCCGCCGCTCAGACGGAAACGACCCTCGCCATTCGTGGCCTGCAAGACCGCGAAGCAGCGGCGGCCATGGCGCAGGCGATGGGTTCCAGCGCCGAGGTCTCCAGTGCAGCGCATCTGCCGGAGCGTCTGGCGGGAGCTGTCGGCGATGGCGCGTTGGGACCGGAGCCGGCCACCTTGCTGAGATTGGAAGGCCTGCCGCCGTCAATTGAGTATCGCCTCGAACTGCTCCGCAAACTCCTGGCAACGGCCGATCTGCAGGTATTCGATGAGGATAGATCCTCGACGATCTGGCGCGATGTACGCGATTGCATCCCATTCGCTGACGGCACGCAAACACCTGTCTGGCGTGTGTCGATGCGACCCTCGGCGGCGCCTGCGATGACGATGGAGTTGCGGCGCACCACGCCCGCGTCCTTCTTCTACGATTGGCAGGGTGGCCTGATCTGGCTCCGCATGGAAGGCGGAGAGCCGGAAGCAGAGTGCCTACGCACTTTGGTGAAAAGGCACGGCGGCGGGCACGCGACGCTGGTGCGGGCGAGCGCTGAAGCGCGCGCGACCGTTTTGGCCTTCGAGCCACAGGCGTCAGCCCTGCGCAATCTCAGCGACCGCGTGAAGGCATCTTTCGATCCCCACAACATTCTCAATCCCGGACGGATGGCTGGTTGACTATGCAGACCAATTTTCTGCCCGAACAACTCGCCGATCCGGGTGTTGCAGAGTCGGAAAAGATCCTGCGCAAATGCGTGCATTGCGGTTTCTGCACTGCGACCTGCCCGACCTATGTCACGCTGGGCAATGAACTCGACAGCCCCCGTGGGCGGATCTATCTCATCAAGGACATGCTGGAAAACGGGCGTCCGGCGGATAACGAGATCGTCACGCATATCGACCGCTGCCTGTCCTGCCTCGCTTGCATGACGACGTGTCCGTCAGGTGTGAACTACATGCATCTGGTTGATCACGCCCGGGCGCATATCGAAAAGACCTACCGTCGTACTGTGATGGACAGGCTGATCCGGGCAGTACTAGCGAAGGTGTTACCCTATCCTGGGCGATTCCGCGCGGCACTGAAGCTGGCTGCCCTGAGCCGCCCGTTTGCTGGCCTGTTCAGGAAGTCCGCGGCGCTGAAACCGATCGCCGCCATGCTCGATCTGGTGCCGGCTTCCCTTCCGCAAGCGCAGAACGGCCCGCGCGGATTGAACGGACCGATGCGCGGGCGGGTGGCTATGCTCACGGGTTGCGCTCAGCCTGTACTCAATCCGGGCATCAACGAGGCGGCGGCGGCGCTCTTGGAACGGCTCGGTATCGAGATCATGGCTGTGCCTGGAGAGGGGTGTTGCGGCGCGCTGGTGCATCATCTCGGCCGCGAAGAGGAATCGCTTGCGCAGGCAAGACGCAATGTCGATGCTTGGTCGCGGCTGATCGACAGCGCAGGGCTCGACGCCATCGTCATCACCGCGTCGGGCTGCGGCACGACGATCAAGGACTACGGTTACATGCTGAGGCTGGACCCGGCCTATGCCGACAAGGCGGCGCGGGTTTCAGCGCTGGCTAAGGATGTGACAGAATACCTGACTACCCTCGACATGCCCGAACCAACGACAGTACCGGGCCTTGCCGTGGCCTACCACTCTGCCTGCTCGATGCAGCACGGCCAGAAGATCATGCGCCAGCCCAGGGATCTCCTCAAGCGCGCTGGCTTTGACGTGCGCGAGCCTCGAGAGGCACACCTCTGTTGTGGTTCGGCCGGCACTTACAACATCATGCAATCCGAGATTTCCGCCAAACTGCGCGACAGGAAGGTGAAGAATATCGCCGCAACCGGCGCCGACCTCGTCGCGACCGGCAATATCGGCTGCATGACGCAAATCGCCGATCGGGCAGGTATGCCCATCGTACATACCGTCGAACTGCTTAACTGGGCGTACGGCGGCGAGAGACCGGTCAGTATACGGCGCAGCGACGATGGGGCAAACCAAGGAGTGGCGCGCACGCGGTGACGCGATGTGCAGTCGGGGGCGAAATCACGGCGCCGTCGGGGTTGGAAATTCTGTGTTCGGATTGAAAATTGGGAGAATGAAAAATGGCGATGACGCTGGAACAGGCCAACATGGGGTCGTTTGCGGGAGGGGGCGGAATCCTACGCTAAGGCTTTGGCCACCGATATTCGCCGGTGAGGTTGATATGCTCCCATCCCAGCGGCGAGACATGGGCCAAGAGATCGGGCGACAGCGGCTTTCCATCGCGTTTCTGGTTGGCGACGACTTCGCCGAGCTTCATGGTGTTCCAGAAGATGATGATGGCGGCGAGCAGGTTCATGCCGGCGATCCGGTAATGCTGGCCTTCGGCGGAACGGTCGCGGATTTCACCCCGGCGATGGAAGCTGATGGCTCGTTTCAGCGCGTGATGGGCCTCGCCCTTGTTGAGCCCGATCTGGGCGCGGCGTTGGAGATCGGCGTCCAGAATCCAGTCGATCATGAACAGCGTCCGCTCGACGCGGCCTACTTCCCGCAGAGCTGTGGCCAGTTCATTCTGCCGCGGATAGGAGGCGAGCTTGCGCAAAATCTGGCTAGGCGCGATGCCTCCGGCTGCAATGGTGGCGGCGATGCGCAGGATATCGGGCCAGTTGCGCTCGATCATGGCCTGATTGATTTTGCCGCCGATCATGGCCCGCAAGTGGGCCGGCGCGGCCGATGGATTGAACGCATAGAGTCGCTTGGACGGCAGATCCCGGATGCGAGGGGCAAACCGGTAGCCGAGAATGGCGCATGCGGCAAAGACGTGATCGGTGAAGCCGCCTGTATCGGCGAACTGCTCGCGAATATGGCGGCCGGCATCGTTCATGAGCAGGCCGTCGAGGATGTAGGGAGCTTCGCTCGCCGTCGCAGGAATCACCGGGGTCGCGAACGGCGCATATTGGTCCGAGACGTGGCTATAGGCTTTCAGACCCGGGGTATTGCCGTATTTCGCGTTGACCAGGTTCATGGCCTCGCCTTGTTCCGTAGCGGCGAAGAATTGCCCATCGCTCGAAGCGGAGGCGCCCATGCCCCAGAACCGGGCCATTGGTAGCGCCGCTTGCGCCTCGACCACCATGGCCAGCGCCCGGTCGTAAGCTTCGCCCTCGACATGCCACCGTCCAATGCGGATCAACTCCCAGAAGGTGTGCGTGTTCGTCGCGTCGGCCATCTTGCGCAGGCCGAGGTTGATCCCTTCCGCAAGGATGACGTTCATCAGCCCGATCCGGTCGGCGCAGGGCGCTCCGGTGCGCAGATGCGTGAACGCTTCGGTGAAGCCGGTCGCTGCATCCACCTCCAGCAGGAGATCGGTGATCCGCGTGGGCGGGATCTGCTTGTAGAGATCGAGCACCAGATCTTCGGCGCCGGTCGGTACGGCAGCTTCGAGCTTCTCGATATGCAGAACGCCGTTTTCGATCGACCCGCCGGGAATCGTGCCGGTGCGCGCGGCGCGGCCCAGTTCGCGTAACCGGATATCGAGGCGAGCTTGCCGATCCGCCAGCCATTCTTGCGGCCGCAATGGCACGGCGAGACGACCGCCTTCCGCGACAGCCTGCGCCGGAACGAGCGCATGCTTCAGGTCGCCATAGCGCCGGGATCGGGCCAACCAAATATCTCCGGATCGGAAGGCATCGCGCAGATGGAACAGCACCGCTATCTCCCAGAGGCGAGTGTCGCCGACCGCCTGGGCACGAAGATGGCGATGCCATTTCGAGCTGGGCCGAAGGAAGCCGGTATGTGCGGCATCGTTCAAGCCAGTACGCAAAGCCATCACCGCTTCGAGAAGCGGGAGCGCGATCGGCGCAGCCCGCAGATCGAGCAGGCGCAACATGCGCGGAGCGTACCGCCGGAACCGATGATAACCGTCGAGTACATGATTGAGAGGATCGTCCGCCATGGTGGCGGTCAGCCGGGTTGCCATTGCAACAAGGGTCTTGAAGCCGTCCCACCCTGATCCGCTCGCGATGACGTCGCCCAGCGGCTGGCCATCATCCTGTGCGTCGACCAGAGCGCCGCCGATTTCGGCGAAGGATTTTAAGGTGTCGCGCACCGCGTTCGCTTCGTCGGCGACTTTCGCTTGGCAAATGCGCTTTGAAAAGATTCAAACCGGACGAAACGGGACGGCTCTGCCGATCTGACGTTAACCCGACGGGCGGCGGCACCAGAAGAATATACCTCGATGAAGTTGAGGGCGATATTATTGACTCGGTTTGGGATGACATTCCGCCAGTTAATCCGGTTGCGAAAGAGCGGGTGGATTATGCCACGCAGAAACCGGAGAAATTGGTAGAGCGGATCATTGAATCGTCATGTCCTCCTGGCGGTTCGATTGCTGACTTTTTTGCAGGTTCTGGCACAACGGCTGCTGTGGCCGAACGGCTCGGCCGTCGCTGGATCGTGTCCGATCTCGGGAAGCCCGCGTGCATGATTACACGCAAGCGTCTGATCGACCAGGACGCCAAGCCGTTCCTCTACCAGCACATTGGCGACTACCAGGTTGAACAAATGCGCTCCACGATGGGAAGTCGGTTCCGCATCGGCGATCTGGCCGAAATCGTGCTCGGCCTCTATGGCGCGCTGCCGCTGCCCGTAGAGGAAAACCCGAACAAGAACATGGGCAGGCTTCAGGGGAGCAAAACGCTCGTCCTCGCGGACAGCCCCAACAAGATGACCGGCCTCGCCACGCTGCGCCGTGCAATCGAAATCCGCGACAACCTCATGGGCGGGTGGGATAAGGTCGTTATCCTGGGATGGAATTTCTCACCTACGATCGGCCATGACATTGAGGCACTGGGGCAGGGGGACCGGCTGGAAGTGCTCGTGATCCCGCCCGATCTGCTCGACCGGCTGAAGAAGAAAGGCCACAAGCTCAAGGCCGACGAGGTGCGCTTTTCGTCGCTGCAATATCTCAAGCTGGGCGCGGTTTCCCGCAAACAGGACGGGGAGGGGGAAGCCTTGTCCGTAGAGATCGCCAATTATGTGTTGCTGTCTCCGGAGGCGTTGAATCTCGACGAAGCTAACCGCGAAAAACTGCAAAAGGTCATCAATTCCGATCCTTTGGCGCTGATCGAATATTGGAGCGTCGATCCTGACTATGACGGCGAGGTGTTCCGCTCCGTCTGGCAGGACTATCGCGGAAACACCGAGAACGATGCCGACGCTTATCGTGTCATCACTACGGCACGGCTCACCGGCCTTTCTAAGAAAGATGGCCCCCGCCGCGTCTGCGTGCGCGTGGTTGATGTGTTCGGCTTCGAGGCCGAAGCAACTGTCGAGGTGGTATGATGGCGAGCATCAACGATCTTTCGCTTGCCAAGGGTTTGACGACCCAGGTCGAAGACGCCTGCGCCGGCTTGGAAAGCGGCGAAGCACCGATCCTAGATCATGTCTCGGAGATCACGGCCGAACTGTTGAAATGGTGGTTCCAGACTGAATTTCAGGACGCCCGCACCTTCAATTTCCATCCCGGCCAGCGGCAAGCCCTGCTGAACGTGATCTATGCCCATGAGGTTTTGGGCATTGCGTCCCTGCAAGACCTCTACCAAATCGCCGCCCCTGACGTGATGCTGACAAGCACGCGGGATTCCGAGATCATCCGCGCGCCGAAAAATGCCTATCCGAAATACTGCCTGAAAATGGCGACCGGAACGGGAAAGACCTGGGTTCTGCAAGCCCTCATGGTCTGGCAGATTCTCAACGCGAACCGCGCGCCGGATAGCGACCGCTACACCAAAAACTTCCTCGTCGTTGCCCCCGGCCTCATCGTTTACGATCGGCTGCTTGACGCCTTCATGGGGAAGGAACGAGACGGCAAGCGCGATTTCACGATTTCTGACCTGTCGATATTCCAGGAACTGTTCATCCCACATTCTCCAAGTAAGTCGCTGATTTCGCTGTCGTAATCGTGATATTTCGCATATAAATCATGGCGTTGACGGCTGCGAGGGGCGCGTTTCATGGATCACCTGGAGGGTGCGGGCTTGGCGCGGGGAGATCGGGTTGATTTCGACCGCCGTGTGCGTCTGGAGTTCCGTGGTGCGCAGATCAGTTCAGACGGTGGCCTGCTGGTGATGCGCGAGCTTGATGACGTGCTCGGCCTGTCCAATCTGGCGTCGGAGGCGCTGCGAGACAGCCGCACCGGGAAGAACACGCTCCATCGGCTTGACGGATTGTTCCGGCAATCGGTGTTCGGACGACTGGCCGGATACGAGGATGTGAACGATGCCGACCGCTTGGCCCTCGATCCCGTGATGCGTCAGGTCGTTGGCGGCAGGGCCGTCGAGGCGCAAGCTGCTTCGGCATCGCAGATGGGACGGTTCGAGACCGAGACGCTGGCTCTGGCCGCGAACCGGGCGGCGCTGGCCGATCTGAACGGCCAATGGATCGACCGGTTTCATGACCGCAACGGGTTGAAATACATCGTGCTGGACATGGACAGCTCGGTCAGCCCCACCCACGGCGATCAGGAAGGTGCTGCCTGGAACGGGCATTTCGACTGCACCTGCTATCACCCCATCTTCTTGTTCAACCAGTTTGGCATGCTGGAGCGCTGCGCCCTGCGTAACGGCAATGCCCACAGCGCCGATGGCTGGCGGGATGTCCTTGATCCCGTCATTGCCCGATATGCTGGCCGCGACCTTGGTGGACGCTTCTTCCGGGCCGACGCTGCCTACGCGATCCCCGCGATCTATATGCGGCTGGAAGAAGCCAGGTTCTTCTACGCCATCCGTCTGCCCGCCAACGCCGTCTTGCGCGAGAAGATCGCGCATCGGCTGACACGGCCCGTGGGACGGCCTTCGCTGACCAAGGTCAAACGGTTCTTCGAGGACTTCGAGTATCAGGCGGCGTCCTGGGACAAGCCGCGCCGCGTCATCGCCAAGATCGAATGGCATCCGGGCGAGCTGTTCCCCAAAGTCGGCTTCATCGTCACCAACCTGCCGATGGAGCCAGACTGGGTGGTGAGGTTCTACAACCAGCGCGGCACCGCAGAGCAGCACATCAAGGAAGGCAAATATGCCTTTCGCTGGACGCGGCTGTCATGCCGGAAGTTCCGGCACAACGAGGTGCGGCTGCAACTGCACGCGCTGGCCTACAACCTGGCAACCTTCCTGCGCTGCATCGAACTGCCCGAGGCCATGGCGGACTGGTCGTTGACCAGCCTGCAACTCAAGCTGATCAAGATCGGCGCCCGCGTCGTCCGCCACGCCCGCGCCATTACCTTCCAGTTGGCCGAGGTCGCCGTCACCGGCCCGATGGTGCGGGCCGTCCTTGCCGCCATCCGCCGTCTTCGAACGCCTCCGTCATGCGCATGACCACGATCCATGCCCAAGCTGAACGAAAGCGGCAGGACAGGTCCGTCTGCCGCGCGGAAAAGCGGCTCTGCCGGGCCAGAATGCTGCGGGTTCGAGGCTTGATCCACCCGACTTCGGCCGTTTGCGCGACGACAGACACCGCTCGGGGCGAAAAACGCTTGCCCAGCGAGCAAAATCAGGCGATCTTGAAGTCAAGCGGCAGGCCACTTGGGGAATGTCGGTTAAGGGAGAGGAGCCCGCTATGAAAGGTGCCGTCTATGATGCCAAGGGAGGCATTGAATGGAAAGAAGTGCCAAAACCCAAGATTGAAGATCCCACAGATGCCATAGTGCGCATCACCAAGACGACAGTGTGCGGAACCGACCTGCATATCCTCAGGGGAGACGTGCCCAGCGTAACCGAAGGCCGGGTGCTGGGCCATGAAGGCGTCGGCGTCGTCGAAGAAGTCGGCAGTTCGGTCACCCGCATAAAGCCGGGTGACCGGGTTGTGATCTCGGCCATCTCGTCCTGCGGCAGTTGCTATCAATGCAAGAAGGGCCTGGGGTGCCATTGCGAGGCGAAGGATGGCGGTTGGGTGCTGGGCAATCTGTTGAACGGCACGCAGGCGCACTATACCCGCGTCCCACATGCCGATAACGGCTTGCACGTCATTCCCGACGGTGTCGATGAAGAGGCCGCGGTAATGCTGTCCGACATTCTGCCCACAGGCTTCGAGGTCGGCGTATTGGCTGGAAATGTGCAGCCAGGCAGCAATGTGGTGATTGTCGGTGCCGGACCTGTGGGTCTGGCGGCGCTGGTCACGGCGCAGTTCTATTCGCCCGCTTCGATCATCGTGATCGACACGGACGATCCACGACTTGAGGCGGCCGAACGCCTTGGGGCGACCCGCACGATCAACCCCTCGAAAGAAGACTATGCCGCCGTGGTCAAAGAACTGACGGACGGATATGGCGCCGATACGGTGATTGAATGCGTCGGTATCCCTGAAACCTTTGACATGTGCCAGAAACTGGTCGCGAAGGGCGGCAACATCGCCAATATCGGCGTGCATGGCACAGCGGTCGATCTACATCTGCAGGACCTGTGGAACGCGAACATCGTGATCTCCACGGGCTATGTCACCACCAATTCGACGCAGATGCTGATGAAGACCGTCGCCTCGGGCAAGATCCGTCCCGAGGAGTTCGTGACCCATCATTTTGCTCTGGACGATATTGAGGAGGCCTACCGCGTCTTTGGCGCAGCCGCCAAGAACAAGGCGCTAAAGCTGATCCTGTCGGCCTGAGCCGGATGCCCGCCCTTCGCTCTGGTCTTGGGCGGGCAAAACCACGTTAGCTGGACTGTGGGCGCATAGATCGCGTTGCCTTTTGGGATGCGGGAACAGTTGGTTGGTTCTGAGGGAGGAGCCTAATGCCGAGAGAGTTGAAGCCGGTCGTTACCGGCATGTCGTATATGGAAGGTCCGCGCTGGCACGACGGGCGTATGTGGTTTTCGGACTTCTACACCCACCGCGTCTATTCGGTGAATGAGGATGGCAGCGACCAGCGCGTTGAACTGGAGGTGCCAAATCAGCCATCAGGTATCGGCTGGCTGCCTGATGGCAGTCTGGTGGCCGTCTCGATGCGCGACCGAAAGATTCTGCGCCGCACACCTAATGGCGAAGTCGTCGTCCATGCCGACTTGTCGGATCATGTCACGGGGCATCCGAATGATATGGTCGTGGACAACAAGGGCCGCATCTATGTCGGCAATTTCGGCTTCGATCTTATGGGTGGTGCCCCGGTATCGCCGACCGTGCTGTTGCGTGTCGATCTGGATGGTTCGGTGCATGAAGTGGCCGATGACCTGTGGTTCCCGAACGGCTCGGTCATCACGCCTGAGGGTGTGCTGATCGTGAACGAAACGATGGGCAACCGCGCCACCGCTTTTGACATTGCCGAGGATGGTAGCCTGACCAACCGGAGGGAATGGTTCAAATTCGCCGAACTTCCGACCGAGACGTACGTCGCGGATGGTATCGACGCCGGGCAATACCCTTGTGGCCCGGATGGCAGTTGTTTGGACGCAGAAGGCGGCTTGTGGATCGCGGATGCGATGAACGGTCGCGTCTTGCGCGTGTTGGAGGGCGGTGAGGTCACCGAAGAAATCGACCCGGGAACAGGCGTCTTTGCCTGCGGTCTCGGCGGCGCCGACGGCAAGACGCTTTACCTCTGCACAGCACCGGATTTCTTCGAGGACAAGCGTTCTGCGGCCCGCGAAGCCGTTTTGATGGCCACGAAAGTGGACGTGCCCGCTGCCACGTAACGGTTTGTTGCGTGAAGGAATGCGTGCCATTCTATTTTGCAGCTGCGCGATAATATATCCTTGGACTTGCCCCTTGCTACGTGGGGCAAGTCCACCGTATAGACCCAGTGGAAATCTGCTCATGCTACAAGAAGTAAAACGTAGCGATGAGTAGACCATTGGAAGACGTCGTCAAACGGTGAACGACCAAGCGCAAGTCAGCGCCGGAAATGCTTAGTTGTTCAGTCCCGGCATCTGTTGGATCGGGTTCAGGATGAATCTGTTGGGCTCTGCTGTCCAGATCTTGCAGATGTATTCGTAGGGTGTGAGGCCGCCTAGGGTCTTCAGCCTGCGCGCAAAGTTGTAGGCTGCGATGAAATCCCCGTTATATAGTCAACGATACGCATTATTTCCGCCCCCAATATTCTTCACAAATATCCAGAGCAGGTTTGTTCAGCTTTGCCGCTTCTGAGGACTTGGCGTCCAGTATAGCAATGAACTTCTCGGCCTCTATGTTCGCCGTAAGAATATTGAACTCGCTTTCTGCTGCATCCCATTTAACGTGGCGCTGCTGAAAATGAAGAAGTTTCTCGATATACTGACCTGGTTCATCTTGATCGCATTATGCGGAGGTTCTGTTGTATGGCATTTTATCGATACTGAAAAAGAAACCCAACTAAGTATATTTCTCGGTAGAATGACTTTTATCTTCGGTGGCATTGGTATCGCCCTGCTCGTGTTTCATCTGATAACCCTTCTATTGTTTCCAACTCGTAAATAATCCGCCTCCTTGGAGGAACGCTTATGAGTATGACAGAAAATCATTACCGCCTTGGGGCAAAGCGTTTCAGCTCCGAATCCAAGTTCATTCCCGATTCCTACCGGGACGAGGTTTTCCGGTTCGTGCAAGGGGCGGTCTGCCCGAAAGAAGACATTGGCCGCAAGGTCACGGCCGGCGGCATCATCGCCATTTCCAACTGGCATGTGCTGTCGGAAGAAGGCGAGCCGCTTGAGGATGAGGAAATCACCGCGCCGGGGGAATCCGCCGATCCGAAAATCGTTGTGCAGAGCGTCCTTCCCCTGACGCCCGGCACCAGCCAAGGCAACGATTTGAACGTGCTGAACCGTCGCTATGAGCGCGGCGGCATCCTCTCCTACCTGAAAGACCTGCCCGCGCTCATGGTCTTCAATGACGAAGCCCACCATATTCACGAGTTCAAGCGGGAAGGCGAGGTGACGGAAGTTGAATGGCAAAAGAGCCTCAACCTGATCGCAGAACCCAAGGGCCGCCGCTTCGTCCAAGTGGACTTTTCGGCCACGCCCTATAACGAGGTCGGGACTGGCCGGAACAGCCGGAAATCCTACTTCCCGCACATCGCCGTTGATTTCGACCTGAAGACGGCCATGCGCACCGGCCTGGTCAAATCCCTTGTTCTCGACAAACGCTCCGAAATCGGGGCGCTGAGCCATGAGGAATTGGATTTCAAGGCCGATCGGGATGAGAACGGCAACCCGATGCTGTCAGAGGGGCAGCGCATTATGTTGCGCGCCGGCCTGACCAAGCTCCGGAAGCTGGAAGCCGATTTTGCCGCCCTCGATCCGGACAAGCATCCGAAAATGCTGGTGGTCTGCGAAGACACCACGGTTACGCCGCTCGTCGCTGATTTCATGCAGCTCGAAGGGCTGGCCGATGACGAGGTTTTGCGCGTCGATTCCAACCGCAAGGGCGAGCTGAAGCCCGACGAATGGAAGGTGCTGCGCGAACGCCTGTTCGACGTGGACCGTCACAAATCCCCGCGCGTCATAGTGAGCGTGCTCATGCTGCGCGAAGGCTTCGACGTGAATAACATCTGCGTCATTGTCCCGCTGCGCGCATCGAGCGCCGGCATCTTGCTGGAACAGACGATCGGGCGCGGCTTGCGTCTGATGTGGCGCGGCAATGAATACGACGACATAAAGCGGGAGAACCGCCAGCTCATTCGCGGCGGAAAGACACCCTCCAACATGATCGACATTCTTTCGATCGTGGAGCATCCGGCGTTCCAGGGCTTCTATGACGAGCTGATTCAGGAAGGCTTGGCGGCTGAAGCAGATGACAACGACGACGAGGCGAATGGCAGCTCGACCGGCGACCTGATCTCGGTTGGCCTCCGGCCGGGCTTCGAGGAATACGATTTCGCCATACCCTTCATCCTGCGGGAACAGGTCGAGGCGCTGGAAGATACCCATATCGACC
Organism: Ancylobacter polymorphus; assembly: GCF_022836935.1. Taxonomy (NCBI): domain Bacteria; kingdom Pseudomonadati; phylum Pseudomonadota; class Alphaproteobacteria; order Hyphomicrobiales; family Xanthobacteraceae; genus Ancylobacter; species Ancylobacter polymorphus. The sequence goes on from NZ_CP083240.1 coordinate 112,607, forward strand.
CTTCGAGCCTCGCGCCGTTCGGATCGTTTTCGCTCCAACAACTCAAGGGGCAGATCGGCCAGGGCGAGAAGTTCCATTCCGAAGACGTGCAGGCGAAAACGCGCTTTGGCGACTATCGCGTGCATGGCGGCGTGATGACCGCGACGGGATATAATGACTACCTGGCCCGGATCACGCGCCGGATCACGGAAGCCGTCACCCTGACGGATACCACAAACAGCTCGAAGGCTTTCGCCAACGCCAGCAAGTTCCCCTACATCCAGATAAACCGGGCCGAGATGGCCGAGGGCATCGACACCTTCATTCGTCGGCACCTGTTCGGCCAGGAGCTGGACCCTCTCACGGATGAGAACTGGCGCGTCCTGCTGATCGACCCGGTGACGGAGCACATTATCAAGGTGTGGGCGCGCGCCATTCTCGAAGCGGAAGACAGCGTGATTGTCGCCAATGCCGAGGTCGCGCATCGGCGTCTTTCGGAAGTGCCCAAGCTCGCCATGCGGGAAGGATCATCGCTGGCCGTCGAGAAAGCTATCTATCTGCGCCTTCCCTATCCCTCGCGGAACGGCGGCCTTGAACTGGCATTTATGGAAACCTGCGAGCGTGACGCCAGCGTTGAAGCCTTCTGCAAGATCAACGAGCAGAAACACACCTTCGCGCGCCTGCGATACATCAAGGAAGATGGGCTTCCGGCGTTCTATTCGCCGGATTTCTTCGTGAGAGCAGGCGGAGCGATTTATCTGGTGGAAACAAAGGCACAAGGCCAGCTCACCAGCCCGAACGTGCTGCGCAAGCGCAAGGCCGCCGTTTCATGGTGCGACCGGATCAACGCCCTTCCTCCGGAACAGCGTAGCGATTCCGAATGGCACTATGTCCTTCTCGGGGAAGACACCTTCTATGGCTGGCGGGACAAGGGCGGCTCGATCGCTGATCTTCTTGCCTATGCCCGGCTGCGCCCTGTCGAAGACAAAGGCCAGGCCAAGTTCGCCTTCTGAACTTCACGCCGGGGCAGCAATCTATTGCCCCGGCGCTTTCACGGTGATGGTGCAACGCTGATCCTCGCCGGCCGTGCGCGCGGCCTCCCAACAAGCCGCTACCGCCTCCCTGTTCGCCTCAACAAGCTGATCGGCCGACGCCACCCGCTGCCATGCTTCCGGGCTGCCGAACGCCATGAGGCTCATGCCGGCCTGCCACGGCCTTTCGCCCATGACGACGCTGGCGACACGCGGCGCGGCCGAGAACGGCAACAGGCGCGGAAGGAACAGCATCACCAGCGCGCCGGCGAGCAGGCCGACAGCGAAGGCGACGACAAGCCACCAATTTTGCCGATCGCGCTCCCGCGCGCTGGCGACGTGCGCCGAAAGATTGCGGCCGGCGCGCTCGAGGTCGGACGCCTGCCGCTCGAGCTGCTGCGCGGCGGTGCGTATAAGGGCCTCGCCGCTGCGCTCGAGGACCGCCGCATAGTGCTGCGCGCCCTGCCGGAGAATGGGTGACTGCTCTACGCCGTGCATCCGCTCCGCAACATTGTCGAGCGCCTGCACGAGCTGGGCGAGCTGGGGCTTGTAGTCCTGCGCCGGCTCGATCTTTTCGAGCTGGTCGAAAGCCGCTTCCAGCCCGCGCCGCATCACGGTCATTTCCGCGCCGATCTGCGCGCCCTGCGTCTCGATCGTGCGCCGTAGCGCGTCGAACGCGGCGGCCGGGTCGCCGGCGTCCTCGTCCAGTGCTTCCGGCTCGATTCCTTCCCTGTCGTCGTCCAGCTCCGCCATGTTCTCCGTGCCTACCTTTCCATGCCGATGCCCCGGCTAAGCCGGTGGCCGCGTGTCATTTCGTCTTGCAGCGCGCGGGCAATGGTCTGCTCGCGGCGAAGCTCCTGACCGATTCCAAGTTCCTGCCGGCGATTGCGCAGGATGGAATCTACCTGCGGGTCACGCTCAAGGCTCTTGGTCATGCCGTTCATGTGGCTTTCGACCTTGGCGCGGGCGTCGTCGTGCTGCCAGCCGCGAAGCTCCCGGCGCTGCCCCTGTAGCTCCTGCCAGCGTTCAACGAACCGCTCGGCCCTGATATTCGGGTCTTGCAGCGCGGCGTTTTCGCGCTTCATCCCGTCGATAACATGGGCGACACGCTCCCGGCCGGAAAGCTCGGTCATGGCGCGCGCCGTCGCCGGGTCGTTTTCCAGCGTCGAGCGCATCAAATCTTTCATGCCGCCGCGCACCTGGTCGAGCTGCTGGCCGGCATCGCGCATTTCCTGCCGCTGCATGTCGAGAACGGGCAGGCCCTCGCGCCGGTGCTGGTCGATCGACTGATAGGCCCGCGAATATCGGTCAACGGCCGTCTCAAGCGGCGACGGCCCCCGCGCCCGCTCGGCCAGCCGGTCGGGCGCCGGCGCCGGCCGCAAGCTCCCTTCCCTTTCCGGCCGCTCGCTGCGCTCCTGAGAGGCGGCAGGACGCGCATTGAGCTTGAGGCCGGCGAACATACCGCGCCGCTGCTTCTCGGCCTGCTGCGGCCTGTTCTGGTCGATCTGTGGGCCGTCCTCGCCGGCGCGGTCTGGCTCGCGGCTCTCGGCCGCCGCGCCGCGCCCGAGTTTCAGGCCCTCGAACGGATTGCGGCGCTGCTGTCGATCGCCGGCGAGATCCTCGCGCGGATCTGCACGGAGATCCTGCGCGAGATCCGCGCCAACTTTTTGCGAGGATCTGCGATCAAGCGCATGATCCCCGGCCGTCGACTCCCGCTCCGCACGTAGCCCGGCCGCGCGCTCGGCCGGAATCTCGATCTCGCTGCGGATGCCCATTTGCTCCGCGATCCCGCGCCGCTCGGCAAAGTCGCGGGTATAATCGAGCGTCGTTTCCTTGACGCCCGACCGGGAAAGGCGGCGCTCTAGCTGGCTATAGGCCAGCTCGCCGGCGTCCTGAACCTTCCATGCGTTCCGGTGCGTCTGCGTCCCATCCGGCAAGGTGACGGGGGTGGAACCCTCATGCTGTAGGCCGATCTTCTCCCCGATCTCCGGCGCGGCCTCCTTCATGGCGCGCTCAAGATCGACGCCCCATAGGGTGCGCTGCTCGCCCTTGTCGTTTTCCAGCGTCACGAAATAGCTGCCGGATTTCTGCGGGTCATGCTCGAACGGGGCGGCCCCATGCTCGACCAGCCGGCCGGCATTGGTGAACTCGTCCTGTGCGGCGTAGAGCTGCATACCATCACGATGCCGGGTCATGGCGACATAGGTTAGGTGCCGGTCCATCGTCCCCGACGCCATCACATAGGACCGATCGACCGTCGCACCCTGATTTTTGTGAATCGTCGTCGCATAGCCGTGGTCGATCGCCTGATAGTCGCCCATCGGCACGGAAACGCTACGCTCCCGGCCGCCGTCCAGCGTGGCGATGATCCGGCCTTCCTCGACATGCTCGACCGTGCCAAGCATCCCGTTTTTCACGCCAAGGTCGCGGTTGTTCTCCAAGAACACGATGCGGTCGCCGGGCGCGAACTCCCGCTTTCCGTCATTGGTCTGGAAGGTCAGCGCGCCGGCGTCCTCGCCCTGCGCCAGCTCGCCCCGGTCCTGTAGCTCGGTCCTGATCGCGTCATTGATCGCCCGAACATCGGCCCGGCGATGCGCCATCGCTACGCGGGTGCCGTCCGGGCGCTCGTCGCGGTCGGCAAGATAATCCCGCACGATCTGGCCGCGCGCGTCCTCGCCCGTCTCGGCAAAGCTGATATTGCCATGATCCCGATAGGCTGCCAGCCCCTCGGCCGTCCGGTGCGTGGCGAAGTCAACCGACGCCTCCCGCTGCCAGTCCACGCGCTGCCGGCGTATCTCGGACAGCTCGGCATGGCCGATTTCCTCCGTGATCGCCCGGAACGGTGCGCCGGCCCCGATCGCCTGTAGCTGCTCATGGTCGCCTACAAGGACGATCTTCGCCCCGCGCGCCTCGGCCTCGCCAACGAAGCGGGCGAGCTGGCGGCTCCCGACCATGCCGGCCTCGTCGATCACGAACACGTCGCCGCGGCCGATCGTGCCGCGGTCGTTCTCCCAACCGCGGGACCATGACGCGAGGGTGCGGCTCTGGATGCCGGAACTTTCCTCCAAGCCCTCGGCCGCCTTCCCCGACAAGGCCGCACCGTGGACCTGATAGCCCTCGGCCTCCCATGCCTCGCGCGCCGCCGCGAGCATGGTGGACTTGCCAGCGCCGGCATAGCCGACAACGGCCGCGATCCGCTCCGGCCCGGTGATATGCTCGATCGCCCGGCGCTGCTCGTCGGACAACCGGGCGGAAGCATCGCCGGCGCTGCGCTGAATGGCGGCGTCCTGCCGCTCTATGGCGCGCTCGACATGCCGGCGATCGACGCCATGACCATGCGCGCCGTGCATCCGCTGCGCGCTCTCGATCATGCCGGATTCGATCTCGACCATTTCGCGGGTCGAATAGCGGGCAAGCTCGATCTCGCCCGTTGCCGGGTCGGCCCGCTCGGGCTGAAGCTCGACCAGCGCCGGCGAGGCCATCACCTTGGCGAACGCGCTCTGAAACTCCTGCGGATCGTCGTTGATGTAGCGATGCAGCGCCCGCGCAACGTCGTGCCGGTCGAACACGCTCTTTTCCCCGGTGATGAGGGTTAGAACCTGCTCGGGCTTCTCCCGGATCAACTCGGCATTGCGCCGGGCCGCTTCCTCGTCCAGCCGCGCCCGCGATACGTCGAGGCCGCGCCGCTCCATCTGCGTGGCATGGACGCCCATATGTTCGGTTGGCGCGATCTCTAGCCCGCGCTCCATATGCGAACGATGGTCGATGCGAATATCTAGCCCGGCCATCGCAAGCCGCTCGTTGGCGATCCCCTCCCATCGCTGGCGAAGGTCGCGGAGCTGCATATCTGTCGTCGGCAGGTCGTGCGCCAACAGCCATTTGTTTTCGCGCTCAAGATAGGTCTTGTCGCCTAGCCCGTCCTCCGTCACCTGCCGCGTGGTCATAAGAATGTGGGCATGGTGATTGCGAACGTCGCTCGCCTCGTGCGGCGCATGAATGGCGAAGTCCACGGCCGCGCCGTAGCGGTCGGCCAGCTCCTGCGCCATCTCCCGCGCCGCCTCTAGCCGCTGCTCGGCCGATAGCTCATGCGGCAAGGCAATCTCGAACTCCCGCGCAACGCGGGCATCCTTGCGCTTCTCGGCAAACTCGGCGGCGTTCCACAAGTCCGACCGATCCCGCGCCCAATCGGCTGAAACGCCTTCGGGCAAGACGATCTCGGCATGTTCAACGCCCTGCTTGCGGCTGAAATCATGCGTGATCCCGTCGCGTTCGTTGGTCAGCTTCTCCCCGGCACGATAAGCCATTGAGGCGACGGCGCTACGGCCGCCCGCCCGCGAAACTGGCTTCATGCTCAAATGGTAGATCGCCAACCCGTTGCCTCGATCTAGTTTCCGCCTTTCCCGCCAGCCTCCAAGCTGGCGGCGCGCTGAGTTGCATAGCAACTCGTAAGTGCGCCCTTCTCAACTCAATCGCTACGCTATTTCGTCGCTCGGTGTGGCGCTTGCGGCAAGGTCGATGCGATGAACTGAGGCCCTGATTGTGCTGCAAAGCCGCCAAAAATTCAAGGTAGCGCATAATCGTGTTTGGTGACGCTGCTTGCATCGGATAGACTTCGGCTCAAATGGGAGTGCAGACCGATGGCAATAGACAGCGCCGGAACACTTGCGTTGCTGATCGACGGCGATAATGCCACCCCGAAAATCATAACCGGGCTGCTGGCTGAGATCGCCAACTATGGCACCGCCAGCGTCAAGCGCATCTATGGCGATTGGACCAAGCCGAACCTCAACGGCTGGAAAGAGTGCCTGCTGGAACACTCGATTCAGCCGGTCCAGCAATTCGCCTATACGACCGGGAAGAACGCAACGGACGGCGCGATGATTATCGACGCGATGGACTTGCTCTATACCGGCCGCTTCTCCGGTTTCTGCATCGTCTCAAGTGATAGCGACTTTGCCCGCCTGGCCGCGCGCATCCGTGAGCAAGGCGTCATCGTCTATGGGTTCGGGGAGCGCAAGACGCCCCGCCCCTTCATCACCGCTTGCGACAAGTTCGTCTATTTCGACGTGCTCAACACGGCCGGGGAACAGAAGGAAGCGGAAGCCGTCACCGCGCCTAAAGCGGCCGCCGCCAAGCCTGCACCGGCGAAAGCGGCACTCGATCGCGCTGCCCTCGACATGCTGGCGAAAGCTGTCACCGCCTCGGCCGACGAAGACGGCCGCGCTAATCTGGCCCGCGTCGGCGCGCACCTGGCGAAACAATCGCCGGATTTCGACGCCCGTAACTATGGCTTTCCCCGCCTCTCCGATCTGGTCGAGGCGTCGGGCATTGTCGAGGTCGAGCGCATTGGCGAAAATCCGAAAATTATCATGGTTCGCCTCAAGGGCGGGCCAACCCCTCGCCCCGCTAGATAGAAGGAAACGACACATGGCGCGCAAGACGATCGAACAGCGGTTGGCCGAGCTGGATGCGCAGCGCGCCACGCTCAAGGCCCGGCTCGGCTCGGCAAACAGGAGCGCGCCAACGATACCCGCCGCAAGGTGCTGCTCGGCGCGCTCGTTCTGCATCGCCTCGAAAGCGGCAAGGATGAGGAATTTTCCCGACGCCTCCGCGAATGGCTCAAGCGCGAGCTGCCCGACTTCCTGACGCGCCCTGGCGATAAGGAACTCTTTGCCGATCTGATCGCCAACGCGCCGGCCAGGGAGACAACAGACAGCGCCGGGGGGGCCGCCTCATGAATCAGGCGACGTTAGCCTGGGCCGCGTTCAAGAACATGATGCGGCAGGCTGCGCGTGATCCGCTATGGGCGTTCCTATCCCTGCTCGCCCTGCCCTTCCGCATCTGGAAACCGCTTCTCGGGCTTCTGTTCATCCTCATCATAACCCTGTTCGTGGTCGGCTTCGGCGGCCGGTTCTTCCTCGAACAAATGGGCTTCGGCCCCGGCTCGGTTCCCTTCATCGCGCTCGATCTCGTCACGCTGCTGGTGCTGGCCGCGATCACCTTCCGGCTCGTCACCAATCCGCTGATTATCCATTTCGGGGATATGGACGGCGAAACCCACGGCTCGGCCCGCTTCGCCACCGACAAGGAAACCGCCGCCCTTGCCCGCGCCGATTCCGGCCTGCTGATCGGCCGCGACGGCAAAACGGGAAAGCTCCTGCGCTATGACGGCCCGGCCCACCTGCTGACGATGGCCCCGACGCGCACCGGCAAAGGGGTGGGAACCATCATCCCTAACCTGCTCACGGCCGACCGCTCCGTGATCTGCATCGACCCCAAGGGCGAAAATGCCAAGATCGCCGGCCACGCCCGCCAGACCTTCGGCCCGGTCCACGTCCTCGACCCCTTCGGCGTCACCGGCCAGCCCTCGGCCGCCTTCAATCCTCTCGACCAGCTCGACCCGGCCGGCCTCGATGTCGCGGAAGATGCAAGCACCTTGGCCGACGCCCTCGTGTTCGATGAACCGGGCATGGCCGGCGAGGCGCATTGGAACGAGGAAGCCAAGGCGCTCATTGCCGGCCTGATCCTCCATATTGCCGCCAGCGAGCCGCGCGACAGGCGAAACCTCGCTACCCTGCGCGAAGCTCTCACCCTCGCCCCTGAAGCCTTCGCGGCGCTCCTGAAGGACATGCAGGCGTCAACGGCCGCCGGCGGCCTGATCGCCCGCGCCGCAAACCGCCACCTCGGCAAATCCGACCGGGAAGCGGCCGGCGTCCTCTCGGCCGCGCAGCGCCATACCCATTTCCTCGACAGCCCCCGCATGGTCGCGGTCCTCGGCCGATCCGATTTCCGCTTTGCCAATCTCAAGCGCCGCAACGCCTCGGTGTTCCTCGTCCTGCCGCCCGATCGCCTCGCCACCTATTCCCGCTGGCTGCGTCTGCTCGTCGCGCAAAGCCTGACCGACATGGCGCGCGACCCCGCCAAGCCGGCCGTGCCGGTCCTCTACCTGCTGGATGAGTTCGCCGCCCTCGGCCACCTCGCCCCCGTCGAGCGCGCAATGGGCCTCATGGCCGGCTATGGCGTCCAGCTCTGGCCGATCCTGCAAGACGTTCACCAGCTCCGCGCCACCTACGGGCAACGCGCCGGAACCTTCCTGTCAAACGCCGGCGTCCTACAGGTGTTCGGTGTCAACGATCACGACAGCGCCCGCCTCGTCTCCGATCTGCTCGGGCAGGAAACCGTGGTGTTCCAGACCATGAGCCGGGCGCTCGATTCCGAAAAATCCGGCCTCTCCTATGGCGAGCAACACACGGCCCGGCCGCTGCTGACCCCCGATGAGGTCCGCAACCTGCCGCAGCATGTCGAATTGCTGTTCCTCGCCGGGCAACGGCCGATCGTCGCCGGCAAGCTCGCCTATTACGCCGATGCAGAATTCCGGGGGCTGTTCGACCAAGCATAAAGGATGAAACCATGACCGACACCGATGCGCCCGAATGGCCCGATCCCGCCGACAAGGCCCATGCCGTTGAACAGGCCAAGCAGCTCCGTGACCAGGCCGCCAAGGGCGGCTTGCGGTTTGAAGCCTATCTGCCGCCGTCGCTGGCCCTGTGGCTGCTCGATCTGATCGAACAGGACACGTTCCTTGATCCGTCCGAAGCCGTGTTCGTGATCCTGGGCGAGCATAAGGAGCTGGCACCCCATGCCGATCTGCGCCGGGAACTACTCAAGCGCCGCATACAGGTGGCGGCCGATGATTCCCGACCGGGTATTTCGATGGAAGAAATGAAAGCCCTACTGCGCGAAAAGCGCGAAGCCCCCCTGCCCGAGCCGGCCAGATGGGAAAAGCGGTCCCGGCGCTGACGCACCGGGGCTTCTCTCTTGCGGCCCTCCGGTCACTTCGGCGCTATGTGGGAGCGCGTTCCCTCCGGGCCGGGGCCGGCTGCTCGCCGGCATCGCTCAACCAGGCCACACCCGCGACGCTAGCCCCCGGCCGTCCCGCTCTCATCATCTAGGGCCGTAGGGACGGCCGGGGGCGGGATGCAGGCAGACAACTTGCCAAATTGCTTGTTTGCCAACTTGCCAGCAATCAGGCAATCGCCTCAAGGCCCCTTTTCTGAATAACGGTCAGCAGCCGCAGCGCCGGGCCGCCGGGCTTCTTCACCCCACGTTCCCAATCTGACACCAGCCCCTTACTCACGTTGAGATAGCGGGCAAAGACAGGCTGCGAGATACGCTCACGCTCACGAATAGAACGGATTTCCTCGGGGGTCAGCGGCTCAACGGTTGTCAGACACCCCTCGTCAAATTCGCGCATCGTCTGCTTGTCGATCGCGCCGGACTCATAGAAGCCTTCCATCATCTCATGGACGGCCGCCAGAGCTTCACTCTTGTAAGTCTTGCTCATCGCAATTCACCTCGAACATTCGACCCGCAGCAACTTCCGCGTCCATCTGCGCATCTGCAAACCCCAAGACCAGCTTTGCGGCCTTCTTCAAGTAGGCTTCTTCCGCATCATCAAGGTTCGCCATATCGCTCTTGGCAAACCCGAACGCGAAAACCGCCCTCGTCTCCGCGCGGAAGAAAACCAGCGTTCGGAAGCCGCCAGACTTTCCAGCGCCGGGCCGCGCTACTCGTTGCTTGATAAGGCCGGCCCCTAGATCGGCGTCGATCTGGCCGCGCTCAGCCCGCTCTACAGCCTCACAAAGCATCGCGTCAGAGATTTTCTCCTTTCGGGCAAACTTGTGAAACCGGCTGTTTTTGAAAACCCTCACGCGACTTCCTCGCCCCTGAATGTATGACACATAGCGTTACACTTCAAGGCCCTTACCGCATCGCCGCTTTGCTGGCAATCAAGCACTATGTTTTGCCAGCAAGTCAGCAAGCGCCTCGCGCATGAGGTCTTCAATGGAGCGGTCGGTGTCGGCTGACAGCCGCTTAACCCGGCGATGTTCCTCCGGCTCGACCACGACTGTCACCCGCTTCATTCCGGCCCGCGTGGCGGCATGGTAACGCTTACCCTCGGCACGATCCGGGGTCGGCGCGGGGGCGGATTCCGCGATAGGCGCAACAGGCGGCGTGGTCTGCGCGCCCACGGCCTTCATGCTCGCGGCTAAACTCGGTCTTTTCGACATGGTTTTATCCCATCAAACTGCCAGTTTGCCAGCAATACCATTATGCCTTATTGCTGGCAATACAGCTTGCCGTCAAATCAGCAATTGGCCTCTAAGCCAGGTCAGCAATTCGGACACTTCCTCGCTGGCTTTGCCGGCCGGCTCATACTCCGGAGCGGTTTTGCCGGCCGTGAGCGCATGTCCGAAAGCCGCCCGCTGCTGGAAGGCGACGGGGGCAACCTCCAAGCCGTGAACCTGAACGGCTTCCCGCGCATCGGCCAGAAGCTGCGTGGCACGCGGCGGCACGGCGTTCAAAACGACAAAGGCCGGCTTTTGGGCGAGTTTCACCAGCTCGGCCGTGCTTCCGATCGCGCGAAGATCGAGGATTCCGGCTCGGCACGGGATCAACACCATGTCGGACGATCGCGTTGCCGCCATTGCGGCCGCTTCCGAGTGCGGCGCGGTGTCGATCACGACCAGCTCGGCCCCGCCATCGGTCGCGGCCTGCAAGCCTTGCGGCAAACGAGTGTGAGGAAGCGCGACGACAACCGGGGCCTCACCTTGTCGGCTATCGCCCCATCCGGCGGCGCTTGCCTGGGGGTCAAGGTCGATGATAGCGGCGGGAAGCCCGGCCGCCTCGGCGGCCGTAGCAAGGTGCAAGGCGAGGGTGGTTTTTCCAGCCCCGCCTTTTTGGCTGACTATGGCGATTGTTTTCATATTGCTGGCATAGCAGCAAACCGCATTGACGGCAAGAATTTTTGCTTAAATGCCTTATTGCTGGCAATACAGCAAATATTAAGCCCCGCCCTTGCCCCTCGCTCCCTCTCGAAAGCCCGTAGGACGGTTGCCGCCGGCGCGAACGTGGCGGTTTTGCTGTGAGGGTGCCGCCTCCCGATCCGCCTTATACGCGGATCGGAACCGCCGCAGGGCTGCGCAAGCAGCCCGAACAGCGGCGACCGCTTATGTTTGCCCTCTTAGATAAAGATCAGATGGGGATTCAGTCTGGTTATCGGACTCACGTTTCATCACACTCTTTGCCAGCATCACGAGGGCCTTACCGAGCGGGCTATCGCCGGTGTCGAGCTGCGTCCGCTCATCGAGGGGCAGGGTGGTCTTGTAGGCGTCGATTGCCTCGCTCCATGCCTGCTGATCCTGTCCATGATCAGCAGGCGGGGGCGGGGCCTTGCCGAACCTGCCGAGAAACTGACGGGCCTTTTCCGGCAAGGACAGGCGATAGGCGTTGCTCGTCTGCTGGACCTGTGGGCCGCGCCCCTCGTTGCCGGTCGGCTCGTAGCGCCGCAGCCAGTCGATGAAACCATGCGCCCGCAGGTTCTTCAGCGCCCGCACGATCGTATCGCGCGACCGGCCTAGCCGATCCATGATCGTGGTGATTGACGGCTCTAACCGGCCGGTGCGGAAGTCTATGAGATTGACGAACAGCCGCAGCACGTCGAGCGCCACCGATCCTAGCGGGCCGCTTCGCTCGCCCTTCTCGTGCAAGCCGGCCTCATTGTAGATTTCGGCCGCCTTCAAGATTGCCTGAACGTCCTTGCGCGTCGTCGGCCGCCATATCCGGCCCTCCGATCGGCCCCGGATATGACTATGCCGGCGAACTGGGATCAGAACAAGAGCTGTGCAGAATCGTACGCTAAGGTCGAACGAAGCGTGAACCGAGATTCTTGTGTCTCGCGATTTCCAGGCGCGCCGTCTGATCCCAGTGGAAAACCGTGGCAGTAGGATAGCTGCTGTTTCCACATCCAGTCAGCTCGGCAACATTGAGCGGGAGTTGGTGTGTGCGGAGTTGAGCAGTGGCCAGGCGCAAGATTCTCAAAGCTCAGGATCGTCGGGAGCTTTTCGATATTCCGGCTGATGAGGACAGTCTAATCCGACACTATTCATTGTCCGCGTCGGATCGCCTCGAAATTGACCTTCGCAGGCGCGAGCACAATAAGCTCGGCTTCGCTGTTCAGCTTTGCGTGATGCGACATCCGGGCCGGGTGCTGGCCGCAGGCGAAATTCCGCCGCGTGCGATGCTGAAATATGTGGCCGACCAGATCGGCGCCGATCCCACTGCGTTTACAATCTATGCCCGCCGGGAAGAGACGCGCCGCGATCACATTGCGCGCCTGATGATCTATCTCGGCGTCAGAAGCGCGACAGCTCAGGATCGTCGCGCGGGGCTGTTGTCGGCAATTGAGGCGGCCACGATGTCCGACAGCGGCGCTTCGATTGTGAATGCCATTGTCGCCACGATGCGAGAACGCGGAGCCCTGTTGCCCGCGGTGGAGATCATCGAGCGAATGGCGCTTGCGGCCCGCGCCATAGCTCGCCGTCGCGCGGAGACAGCGCTTATCGACGGTCTCACACCTGAGAAGCTGCTGGCTCTCGACAAGCTGCTCGAGGTTGATGCGGCGGTCGGCCAGACTCGCTTCCATTGGTTGCGGTCCGCGCCGGAAGCGCCCGCAGCTTCAAATCTGGTAGGACTGACTGAACGAATTGCCTTCCTGCGCACGCTCGGGATCGATCCCGGTTTGCGGGCGCGCGTGGCATCCGGGCGGTGGGACCAAATGGTCCGTGAGGGCAATGCCACACCGGCGTGGCTGGCCAACGACTTCAATGCCAGCCGTCGCCACGCCCTGATTGTCGCGCAGGTGATCAAGCTCGGCGAGAAGCTAACCGATGATGCCGTTACGATGTTCATCAAGCTGATCGGGCGGCTGTTCTCCCAGGCGCACAGTCGCAAGAAACGGCGGCACATGGACCAACGGACAGACACCTCCAAGGCCCTGCGTATGTTCCTCGATACGATAACAGCGCTGCAATCGGCCAACGATCGGGGTCAGGACGCGCTTGAGGTTCTTGACCAAAAGGTCGGTTGGCACCGGCTGCTTCGAATGAAGCCTGAGCTTGCAGCAATGGTCGAGGACAACGAGGCATCCCCGCTGGTCCTGGCGGCCGAGCAGTATGGTGGCGTCCTCAAATACGCGACGGCGTTCCTGGCAACCTTTACGTTCCGTTCAGCGCGCCGCCACGATTCTCTGCTCACAGCTATTGCGATGCTCCGAAGGCTTCATTCGGAGGGACGGCGCACACTGCCCGAGCGTGTTCCGACCAGCCATCTCAGTCCAACCGATCGGAAACTGATCTTTGGGCAGCAGAAGCCCGATCGTCGGCTCTATGAGATAGCCACGCTCGCCGCATTGCGCGAGCGCCTTCGCTCGGCGGATATCTGGGTGGAGGGCAGCCGCTCGTTCCGCCCGATCGACGACCACCTCATGCCGCGATCTACGTTCACCGCGATGAAGGAAGAGGATCGGCTTGGCCTTGGTGTGGGCAGTGACGGCGCCGCTTGGCTGAACGAAGTAATGCAGGTGCTGGACTTCAATCTGAAGCGCCTGGCCTATCGCGCTCGCGCTGGTAAGCTCAAGGGTGTTCGTCTCGAAGCGGGAACGCTGATCGTGACGCCGACCGTCGGCGACGTTCCTGCGGCAGCCGAAGAACTGAACGCAGAGATCAGCGAGATGTATCCGCTTGTCGAAGTTCCTGATCTCCTTAGGGAAGTGCATGATTGGACGGGCTTTGCCGATCACTTCACACATGTCCGCACGGGTGACGCCCCACGGAATGTCTCCGCCATGCTGGCCGGCATCTTGGCCGATGCAACCAATCTTGGTCCGAAGCGGATGGCCGGCGCCTCCAAGGGCATCAGCGCCCATCAGATTGGCTGGATGCGCACCTTCCATGCCCGATCAGAAACCTATCGCGCCGCTCAGGCCTGCATCACCGACGCCCATACCGGTCACCCGCATTCCCGTCTGTGGGGCAACGGAACGACCGCGTCGTCCGACGGACAGTTCTTCCGTGTGAGCGACCGAGCGGCAAAACGCGGCGACGTCAACCTGCACTATGGCAGCGAGCCGGGATCGAAATTCTACAGCCACCTGTCGGACCAGTACGGCTATTTCAGCATTTTGCCGATCAGCCCCACGGAAAGCGAAGCGGCCTATGTGCTCGATGGCCTGTTTGACCAAGATACGATCCTGGATATCCAGGAGCATTTTACTGACACTGGTGGCGCGAGCGATCACGTCTTCGGGCTGTTCGCCCTGATCGGCAAACGCTTCGCGCCTCGATTGCGCAATCTCAAAGATCGAAAGTTCCACACATTCGAGAAGGGCGATGCCTACCCGGCGCTGACGAACCACATCGGGGCTCCGATTAACACCGCGTTGATTCTCGATCGTTGGGACGATCTGCTCCATCTGGCAGCCTCGATCACGACGCGCTCCGTCGTCCCCTCGACCATCCTCAAAAAGCTCTCGGCGTCTCCGATGGAAAGCCAGCTGGCAAAGGCGCTGCGGGAACTCGGCCGGATTGAGCGCTCGCTGTTCATGATCGAATGGTATTCGAGCCCAGCCTTGCGCCGACGGTGCCAAGCCGGCCTCAACAAGGGTGAGGCAGCGCATAAGCTCAAACGCGCGGTGTTCTTCCACGAGCGCGGCGAAATCCGTGACCGTTCATTCGAGAGCCAAGCATTCCGCGCGTCTGGCCTCAATCTTGTCGTCAGCGCCATCGTGCACTGGAACACCGTCTATCTCGACCGCGCTGTCACTCATCTGAAGCGAGACGGCAGAAACATTCCCGACACGCTGCTCAAGCACGTCTCGCCGCTCAGTTGGGAACACATCAACCTGACCGGCATCTACACCTGGGATACTGAGCACCAGATGCCCGAAGGCTTCCGATCGCTTCGCTTGCAAGCCCCAGTCCGGCGAGTAGCATGATGTTCATGATTCGTTCGGCCTTAGCGTACGATTTTGAGCAGCTCTTGTTCTGACCCCCACATGCGCATCGGCCAATCGCTCCAGGCGCCAGCCAGCAGCAGGTGGCGGAGCCCAGGTCGCACCCCGCCCTTCTTCGCTGCAGTGACCAATTTTTGGATATAATTTTTGGTCGCGCCGTCATTGCCACTGACCAATTTCTGGATATAATTTTCGGACACAAACGGATGCCTGATGCCGGATCCTACGTCCGATACCCTCGACCGCATCCATGACCGGATCGCCAAGGCGGCACCGGCCGGGGTGTGGTCCCGCGCCGACTTCCTCGATATCGGGACGCCCAATGCCGTGGAGAAAGCGCTGCAGAGGCTGACCCGGC
The DNA here is from genome assembly GCF_022836935.1 of Ancylobacter polymorphus. Taxonomy (NCBI): domain Bacteria; kingdom Pseudomonadati; phylum Pseudomonadota; class Alphaproteobacteria; order Hyphomicrobiales; family Xanthobacteraceae; genus Ancylobacter; species Ancylobacter polymorphus. The sequence goes on from NZ_CP083240.1 coordinate 127,827, forward strand.
GGGGCGACATCCGCCGCCCTCACCGTGGCCTCTACGACAAGCCCACAACCAGCAAGCTGACCGGCAAGATGGTGTTTCCGCCGCGCGCCGCGTTCATCGACGCCATCGCCCGGCGCGACAAGCTGCGTGTGCTGGTCGACGGCATGACGGCGGCGAACGATCTCGGCCTGACCACCGCCGTTCCGGCCCGGTCGACGATCCATGCGGACACCTATCCGCGGACGATCGAGATCGAGGCCAACGCCGGCGATCCCAAGGCCGCGCAGCCGGTCATTTACAGGCTGGACTTCAAGCGCATTTCGGCCAAGACCGCATTCTGGGCCGGCCGGCCGGCCATGCGCGTGGTCCAGGCCCTGACGTGGTATCGGGACGAAAAATCGAGCCTCGATGCGGCCGTCAACGGCATCGTGCGGCATCTGTCGCAGGCCCCCAACCGAGGGCAGGTCGCGCAGGACCTGCGCGACAACATCCAGGCGGTGCCAGCATGGATGTACCCCCTGGCGGAGACGATCGCGCGCAAGCTACTTGGCCAGGAAGGCGGGGCTGATGAACCCGATCCCGAGCGGCCGAAGGGGGAGCATGCAAGAGACGTTCATTGAAATCCTCCGCGCGAGCGTCGACGATCGCCGCGCCCTCTTTTCGACCGTCGCCGCCGGGCTCGAGACCCGCGCGGAGAACGTCGAGAAGGACCTCTATGTCTGCTGGGTGCTCGACTTCCTGTTCAACCGCCGGCCACACGATCCCATCGGACTCTATTTCAAGGGTGGCACCAGCCTCAGCAAGGCCTATGGACTGATCCGCCGCTTCTCCGAAGACATCGACATCGGCATCTACAAGGCCGACCTGAAGGTGCCGCTGGAAGCCGACATCGCCGCCCTGCCCTCGCCGACCCAGCAGCAGAAGGCACTGACCGACCGGGTCGACGAAGCGGCGCGGCAGTATATTTCCGGCCCGCTCAGAACCCTGCTGAGCGAGGAGATCACCGTCGTCGAAAGGGAGGCCGGGCAGAAGGGACATTTTTCCCTCAGCTTCGGCTTCGATCCCTACCGGAACAGGGAGGCCCTCGACATCCTGGTGGTCGGCTACAGGAGCGCCTTCGACGCCGGCGACGACTACGTCCAGGCGGCGGTCCGCATCGAGGGCGGCGCGCGGCCCGATCCCGTGCCCGCGGAGCCGCGAACGATCGTTCCCTATGTCGCCTCGGAAATGCCCGAGGACCGCGATCTCACCGTCGGAAGCATCATGACGGTCAAACCCGAGCGGACCTTTTGGGAAAAGGTGCTGATCCTGCACGCCATGACCGAGATGACCGTGAAGCGCCGTCTCGACGCCAGGCCGGACCGCCCGGAACCCAATCTCGATCGCTACTCGCGCCACTATTACGACGTCCATCAGATCTGGACCCATCCAGACTATGGCGTCGCGACCGCCTCGATGCTCGACCTCGCCGAAGCCTCCCGCCAACACAAGATGCTGATGTTTCGCGCGCCGGATCATCGGTACGACCGGGCGGTGCCGGGGACCTATCGTCTTGTCCCCACCCCGGAAATGCGCGCAAAGCTGGCAGCCGACTATGCGCGCATGTCCGCAATGATCTTCGGGACACCGCCCTCCTTCGAGGAGGTGATGGCGAGCATCGAAACGCTCGAACGACACCTCAACTCGCCCTCGGTGTCGCATCCCGATCAGCTGGGCTCGACAGCGCCATGAGGATGTTCGCAACCCGCGTCTGGGGCCTGGGATTTGAACGTCTGCCGATCGCGACCTTCGGATCGGCAGGCCACCTCAACCGTCTCCTCAGGCTTGCCGAACGCGGTGACCGCCTGCTGTTCGTGGGCACGAAGACGGAGCGCACACCAGACTCCCTCCAAGGGCGATTGCTGGGAATGGCGGAGATTGGTTTCGAACCGCTACGCACGCTCGAGATCGCCACCCACGCCGACCTCGATCCCCGCGACTTCGACGAGCGCGGCAACTACAAATTTCCTCATGCGGTCGCACTGACCCGGGCATGGCGCTTTGTGCCGCAGCCGGTGGTGACGGACACGCTGTCCGCCCAGCTGACCATGCTCGCGACGCCGGGCGTGGAGGAGCTTGAGGAGGATGATGTAAGGCGCGTCCTGGCCCTCGCTGCCGAGCCGCTCGTGCTGCCCGAGCTTGCCTCGCTCCAGCGGATGCGACAACTGAACGAGCTTCTTCGGCCGACCACCGGCCCGAGACCCCACGACACAACGTACGGCGTGCAACGCTCCGCTCAGAACGCCGCCGCGACCTACGCTTTGCGGTTCGGCAAGAGGAACATCTTCAAGATCGGCCACGCCGAGGATGTGAAGGTACGTCTCGCCGCCGTGAACCAGCACATCCCCGTCGAGGTGCTCAACGAGCAATGGGCGATTTTCCTGACCCAACCCTGGAAGACCTCCATCGAGGCCTACGAGATGGAGCAGCGCGTCTTGACCCGCATGGAACCGAGCCGGACCGGCTTCGAACGCCTGCAGTGCTCGGAAGCCGAATTGCAATCCGCATGGGCGGCCAGCCTTCTCCCTTGAGACGAGATTCCCCTCGCAATGAACCAACCACCCATCTTCCTTGAGATAGAGCGACAAGCAAAGGTCCGGCGGATCTTCCAATCCGTATTGGAGCCCTGCGGTGTTTGGGATCAGGTCAAAGACGTCGAATTCACCCTCCGACCGGAAGTGATCGTAGAGCCTACGCATAGCAAGGTGCTTTCTGACGCGATCCTCAACCACATGTTTCCGCACGCACCACAGCCAGCGGAACTTTTTCACTACACCAGCATCGATTCACTGAAGGGTATTGCAAAAACCGGGCTCCTGCGCCTCCATTGGGTCCACAAGCGCATTGATCAGGGTGAGCTCGAACCCTTCGCCATCAAGCATCGGCTGAAAGGTTACCTCGATTCATCGGAGAGTGAGCCCTATTTCAAGACCTTGTCCAAGGACCTCTTCTACATTTCGCTGACATGTCCGGGTTGCGGTGACGAATTCGAACTATGGCGCGCCTTTGCGCTGGGCGGCACCAGAGTGCGGTTGAGGCTCTTGGTGAACCCCTCGCGCGCCGAACTGCGGAAGATTCAGTATGAACCACCCGCGGGCACGCTTCTGATGGAACTGAACAGCACGCTTGCAGCCGAGGGTGAGCCACCCTTTGTACCGTGGACGGTGTCGAAGATCGGCGCCTTCTATCTGCCGTCGACGCTTCATCGGGAAGATGAGGTCCGGCTACTCATAAAGCGATACCCGGGAGGCCGAGACGAGACCGAATTTGACGGCCAGAATCGATACTGGCCGCTGCCGATTGGCCAACACAACGATTTCTGCGGCATCCGGCTTCTCGAGATCCAGTGCGGTCCCGCTGCACAGAGGAGAGACGTGCTGTCCGCCATTGCGGGCACGCCGTTTGAGACGACCGTGCCGGTCACCTGCGCGCCTCAGCCGTAAGCTTAGCCAGGCGGGAGCGAGGACAGCCGCCCCTGCTGTAGGCGTCGAAGGAACGTCCGCGCGGTCACCAGCACGACGTGGAGCCGGAACGTGCAGTGATCCTCGTCGGACAGGCCGGGGTGCGATCCATCGGTGTGGAGCATCTTGAAGAGGCCTTCGATATAGCTCCTGCCATCGGCGGTCCATTCCTTCCGGTCGATCGCCAGGAACTCGATGGAGTTGTCCGCCAGCATCTGCCGCATGTTGATGCCCTCCTGCAGCCGGGCCGCTCTCGACGGGTCGATAGAGCGGGCGATGTCGTTGAACAGCCCTTCGAGGAACGTCCGCAGTTGCGCGTTCGCCGCCTCCCAGTCGCCCCGCGTGTGCGCCTCGATCGCCTGATCCAGGTGTCGCAGCGGCACCGTGAACCCGAATCGCTTCAGCAATTCCCGGACCTCGTCGTCGGCCGCCGGCAGATCAACTTCCTCGGGCAAGGCGGCCCGCAGCTTGGGCGGCGCGCGCCATTCGCCCCAGACCACGACGTACCCGTCGCGCGCCAGGCCCCGGAGCAGGTCCCTCTGGCGGATGCTCGACGATGATTGCTCGGCGAGGCTCACCGCCTCGCGGACAAAGGCTTCGGCCAGCGAAAATCTCCCATCGAGGGTTTCCACCGGCACCAAGGCGCGGTCGAGGATGGTTCGACCAAGCCGATCGCACTTCTTTTCGATGCCGAGCGAAGTGTCGTCCGGGATCTCCGCTTCCAGGCCCAGGCGAAGCACCATCTTGTTGATCTGAGTGTGCGACCTGATGGCCTCGGCCAGAAGCTCATTGGCGGCGACAATCGTCGGCCGGGTAAACGGCTGGGCTCTCATAGCGGCTTCAACCCCCCTCCTCGTCTTCCCCATCCTCGGGCCCGAGATCATCGTCGTCGGCCGCTGGCGACGGAAACCCGCCGGCATGCAATTGCGCGGCCTCGAGCAGCCCGGCGTCCTCGAGCGCCTCGATGTCGGGCAGGTCGCGCAGCGTGTCGAGGCCAAAATGGACGAGGAATGCCCGGGTGGTCACATAAGTGTAGGGCGCGCCCGCCTGCGGGCTCCTGGGCCCGGCAACGATGAAGTCGCGCGCACGCAGCTCGGCGATGGTGTCGCGGCTGACCGCCTTGCCGATCATCTCGCTCAGGGCGCCCCGGGTCACCGGCTGATGGTAGGCGATGCAGGCGAGCACGAGCATGCCGGCCTCGGAGAGCGGAACCGGCGCTGGCGCCGAGCCGAACGCCGCGTGGATCGCCTCGGCGTGGCGCGCACGGGTGCGCAGCTGCCAGCCGCCGGCGACAGACACCAGCTCGTAGGGACGCTCACGCAACGCGTCCCGGATGTCCTCGATGACGAGCTCGATGCTGCAGCCCCATCCGACGACGCGGCCGAGCAGCTCCCGATCGACAGGACCTGGCGCGGCGAAGATCACCGCCTCGACCCGCGCGACCCATTCCCGCCAGCGCAGCTCCGGCGGCAGCTCGGCGAGCTCGGTGTCGAGGGTTGCGTCCGCGCGGCGCCGGCGGGCCATGGCTAGAGCCCGTAGAGCCGGAAAGTGGAACGGCCCGAGAGCTCGCGCACGGCGTCGAGCGCTGCGAGCCGCTCGAACAGTCGGCGCGACGCCCAGCGCGACAGCGCCGCCGTCGTCAGCGCGCCCGACACCGCGTCATCGTCCAGCAGCAAGGCGATAGCCTCCCCTGCCCCCTTGGCGCGCAGCTTTGGCGCCACGGCCCCGAGCCGCTCGGCGCGGCGGGCGATCTCGCCGGCGAGCCGGCAGGCCTCCGCGGCGCCGGCGGCCGCGGCAAGACAAAGCGCCGCCTCGCCCCCCTCCCCTCCCGGCCGATAGCGGCGACCACCCGGAGCGGATCGCAGCACGCGCGCGTGGATCTGGGTGGCGAGCACCGGCACCGGGATCGGCCAGCGCATCCGTCGCGCCAGCGTCAGGTCCGCAATCCACCAGGCGAGTGCTTCGGTTCCGGGTGCGGCCGCACTGACTGTGCCGACGGCCGACGCGGTGGCGAGCGGCGCCAGCCGACTGGAGGTGGCGGCCGTCTCGACCGCCTCCGGCAGGGCCTCAAGCGCCGGCGCCCAGGCCAGACCGAGCAGAGTGGCGAGCGAGCGCAGCCCGTCCACGTCGAGCATCGGGGAGCGGGAGGCGAGCCGTCGCCACGCCGCCAGCAAGTTGCCCGCGGGCCCAGGATCGGCGCCAGGCGGGCGCAGATGCCAGGCGTCGCGCAGCGCCCCCGCGTCCTCGCGATGGCCGAGCAGGCGGGCGACGCTCGCCGCCGCGTTCAGGGCCACGCGCTGGCGCCAGGCACCCGCCCAGGGCGGATCGGCGCGGACCAGATTATCCAATGAATTCAATGCTGCGCCGGCCATGTAGGCGGCCTCGACCGGGTCCTCCACGGGCGCGCGCGGGATCGCCCACCCCGGCACGGTCGGAGGCGCATATGCGGGCAAGGACGTTGAATCGGTCGCGGACATCGGCCGGAAGGATAACCGAGCGGTGCGCTTTATTCCATATTTTCCGATTGAAACCGCACCACCTGTCGCCAAATAAGAACATCCGATAATGTTGCATTATCGGACGTCTTTTACTTCTATAAAGAAGGTCCACCTGTCGCTCGGCCGAGATGGCTGGAATCGGCTGGAAAGCCGTCGTTTTTCGCCTCCCCTCTTCCCGGATGGGTGGATTCCTCGCCCTAATTGAGCGGACCGCCCGACCTGGATCGGTGGATTTCCCACGCCGCTGGAGCCGCGAGGGCACCCCTCGGGCGGAAAATCAGCCTCTTCGGGCCCGATGGGCACGGCGCCAGCGTCCAAAACCCCTGAAATCGCCTGTTTTCCGCACAGAGCCCCACAGGCGGCCGTTTTGGCCTCTTCTGGCACTTGGACCCATCTGCGGTGCCCGATCGACCTCCACGGGCCTCTGGCAAGGTCGATAAAACACGTCTGCAAAGGTTCGTTTGCTCAAATCTGTATTGATTGTACAAAGGGCCGGAAATCGCCCCCGGAGACGCCATGGCCCGCCCCGCCTTCTCCCCTCCCCGGCCGGCTCGCCGCCTGATCGGCTATGCCCGGGTTTCGACCGACGAGCAGGCGACCGATGCCCAGGTCGACGAGTTGCGCGCGGCCGGCTGCCAGATCATCCACCAGGAGCATGGCTCCGGGGCTTCGCGGGCCCGGCCGGTGCTGGCCAGGCTGATGCGCGAAATCGGGCCCAGTGACGTCCTGGTCGTCGTGCGGCTCGATCGCCTCGCCCGCTCGGTCAGCCACCTGCTCGCGGTAATCGAGGACCTGGAAGGACGTCAGGCCCATTTCCGCTCGTTGCGCGACCCGATCGACACCTCGACGCCGCAGGGCATGTTCTCGCTGCAGGTGCTCGGCGCTGTCGCCCAGCTTGAGCGTGCCCTTATCGCCGAGCGCACCAGGGCCGGGATGAAGGCGGCCAAGGCGCGCGGCAAGCTCCCCGGCAACCCCGGCCTGCGCGAGCGTCGGCCGGAGGCCATCCGTGCCGCCTCGGCGGCACGCCAGAAGGTCTATGTCGGTGACCTGATCGCCTCGGCCTCGGCCTGGCTGCCGATCGTGCGGCGCATGCGGCCGCAGCACAGCTGGGACGACGTGGTGCGGGTGCTGAACCATCGCGGCCAGAGCTGGACCATCGAGAAGCTGCGGCGCGCCGTGCATCGGCTGGTGCAGGAGCGGATGGCGGAGGCGGAGCTGCTTCGGCGCTCACCGCGGCGTCCGCCCGAGGACCGGCTGATGACGCTCGTCGCCGGCATCGCCATCGCCGACCCGGATCTCAGCTTGCGCGACATCGCCGCCCAGCTTGAGCGGATGCGCGAGCGCACACCGCGTGGCGGGCGGCAATGGGCCGCCTCTTCGGTCAAGTCCCTGTTGGACCAAGCGCGCCGGCTGGGGCTCGTGGTGCCGCAGCCGCGGGACGATACCTGAGATCGCAACGTGGCCCGCTCCGATCGCGCCGCGCTGCGCCGACGACAAGCGCGCCGAACCTATGCTGCCCTGGTGTCGCTGTGCGCCGGTCCTTGGGCGGCGCCACGCTTTGCTGCCAACCGCACTGCCGACGGAGCCGGGGCATCGGCCTCAGGCCGCCGGGCCAGAGCCTTGTTGGACAGGGTGTTGAGAATTCGCCGCTGCGTGCGCGGATCCTGTCCCTGAACAGCACGCCATTCCTCACTGGCCAGGATGGACCGGGCGAGCGCCAGATAGTCCGCATCCGATCGGCCTGGGGTTTTCGCGCACGAGGAAGCCATCGGCACGGGTCGCTCCTTGGGCCGCGGGCGCGGCTCCTCGGTCCAGGCCACCAACTGGTCCAGTGTGAGGGCCAGGCGCCCCCTCATCGAGGAGTTGCCGAGGTCCAGCAGCGCCGCGACGCCCAGCAGCGTCACCATGCGCCAGCCGATCGGCGCCGTTGCCAGCGGCTCGCCGGGATCGACCCCTGCCTGTGCCGTCGGAGTCAGACGAAGATCCGGCACGACATCTGCCACGAACGGTGTGCGACGCCCGGTGCGGGGGCGCGGCGGCTTCCACAGTAACCGGGCGACATGGAGCATCCGATCCCGAACCGCAGACTGATCTTCGATCCCTGCCGCCACCAGCGTCGATACGGCGGCAAAGAGGTCCGCGGAACCGCCGCGCCGCTCCTGGGGCATCGTTCGGGCGATCCTGCCGCATCGGATACAGGCGAGCCGGGCCGCCGCCTCATGAACAACGAACCGAAAACCGGAGCTGTCGAGACAGTGAGGACACGCTTCGTCGAGAACGCGATGATGGCGGCTGCAGACCACGGTCTCGACCAAGGCCCACGTCCGGCGGATATGATGGTCACGGCCGGCGGCGGCATCGTCATCAAGACAGGCCAAACAGACCGGCCGCCGGAAAGCGCCGGCCACTCTCCCCTCCCCCCAGACATACCAGCTGCGCGACCGTGACCGCGAGGAGAGCGCGAGGGCCCGCATGCGCTTTTCCGAAAGCCGGCACGCCGCCGCCCAAGCCTGCACCATCTCGGCCGAGGGCGCGAAGTCCCGCTCGGTGAACCTGACACAGCGGTCGTCCCGGAGGACGCCAAGCCACCTCGAAAGGTCGTCGTGGATGAGGTCATAGCGGCACGCGACGCGACCTTGCCAGGATGATAGCAGCTCATCGTCTTCCGGCCTCGGCGCGAGGGGGAGCTCGCGCCGCACTGTCATCGGCCGGCCCGCGGCTGAAGGCGCGCCTCGACCTTGCGCGTCATCGTGACGAGCGGCAGCACCAGTTCCTCGGTCTGGAAACTGTCCATGGTGATACATTCGGCGCCGGAGCGGATCGCCTCGACCGCAACCGTCTCGATCAGGCGGAAGATCCGCACCGTGACGCCATCGGTGAGGTCGAGCACGCGGGTACGGATCGCCGGCGCCGCCAGGTTCGAGGGCCGGCGCAGCGGCAGGATCGTCGCCAGGCTCGCCAGCAACTGCGCGAGGCGGGCGTTATTCTTCCAGTGCCGCAGGTGGAGGGCTTCGAACCGCTCTGCCAGCTGCGGATCGGTCAACAGCGCCTGGCGCGCGAGGTCCGTCCCCGCGCAAACCAGAGGAATCCTGAGATCGTTGGCCAGAAACCGGATGGCGTTCAGAAAGACCCGCTGTTGCCGGAAGCTGCCGGCGAGCATGGCGTGGATCTCATCGATGATCAGCATGCGGGCGCCCATGCTGCGCAGCAGCCGGCGGCAGACTTCCTTCTGCCGGTGGGTCGCCCCGTCCGCAGGCCCGGGCGCCCCGAGCGCCGTGAGCAGCTCACTGTAGATGTCCCGTTCGATCGGCTCGGCCGGCATCTGCATGGCGACGACCGGCATGGTGGTCACGCCCGTGCCCTGGTCGAAACAGGCGGGATGGTCGCGCAGGAACTTGCGGATGATCTTGGTCTTGCCCATGCCGGTGTCGCCATAGAGCAGCAGGCACGGCATGCGATCGCGGGGCGGATAGACTAAAAGGTCCTCGAGGCGGCTGAGCGCGGCCCGTGCCTGATCGAGGTCAAGCCACCGATCCGCTCGGATCCAGGCGATCCGCTCCGCATCCGCCAGAGCGGCCTGGTGGCGATAGGCCGGCAGGAGGTGGGCGTAGTCGGTCATGACCATTCCTCGACCGCCAGAACGGGCAAAGTCTCCGGTTCGTCCTTGGTGCCGGGCGCGACGACCTCCGCCGCGGCGCCCTGATCTGCGGCGTTGAGCGATCTCGCCCGCCGCGCGACCTGACGACGTGCGGATTTCGTGATCGATGCCGAGGTCTCCAGCAGCTCGCGCTGGGCCTCGACCGTGTCGAAGATGAGTTGCTCGTCGGTGAGCCGCACACCGCGCTGCCGCAAGGCCGCCTGGGCCAGCCGGTGCTCGCCGAGCGTGATACGCGGCCGGCGCAGGTCCGCATACCGGATCGGCCAATGGGCGCCGTCGGGACCCTCGACGAACACGCAGGACAGGTCACGGGGATCATACTTGACCCGCAGCTGTCGATCGAGCCGACCTGCCCAAGGGCTCAGAACGTCATCCCAGTAGCGCAGGCCGAAGATGTGCACGCCATCCCGACGGATGCTGCGCTCCTCGAACGGCAGGAAGTCGTAGAAGAACTGTTGATCATCATGCGGGTGCCGGAACGGCGCGCGGCGACGATCGAGAGCCTCCCGCCAGGCGGCATTCGGAGGCATCTGCAGGCTGCTGTGGACCTCGTTGTGGTAGCGGCCGACGATTTCGAGCGTCAGCCAGCGCTCGAGCTCCTCGATCGTCATGACCGCGTGACGCTCGGGATCGTAGTCGCCGCGCTCTGAAATGGAGCTGAACGTAGTACCGGGGAGCATATGGACCGCTCCCATCATGGTGCCGATCAGCCGCTCGATGTGGCCGCCATAGTGCGGGGTCGCCACAGGCCGGTGGAGCAGCGAGATGCCGTACTCGGCAGCTCCACGGGCCAGCGCCCGGGCGCGGAATTCGCGCGCATTGTCGACGTGGATGATGTCCGGCAGGCCCGACACAGGCCAATCGAGCTCGATGCCGCGCGCCAGGAGCCACTCCGCCTTTGGCATCACCGCATGATGTATGGCCAGGGCGACCGATGCCGACGACGGCGCCTCGAGGCTCAGATAAAAGCCCACCACGATGCGGCTTGCTACGTCGATCGCGAGCGTCAGCCATGGCCGCTGGATCGGCAGGCGGTAGATCGTGTCCACCACGAAGAGATCGACGCGCGTGTGATCGATCTGGACGATCTGGAGTGCGTGATCGGCACGGTATTCCTCCGGAACCGGTCTGAGCCGATCTCTGGCGGCCTTGTTGCCTTCACGCTGGCGGACAAGCTTGAAGCGGTCGATCTGCTCGACACGGGCTCGAACGGCTTTCCAGGACGGAATGTCCAGCCCGCGTTCACGACAAAGATGCCGGATGTGGTCATGAAGCGTGCTGACGGACGCTTTTTGCCGGGTGAGATACTTGTCGCGGATCGCCTCCTCGATGGCCGCCTCGACCTCGACGGCGAGGCGCCGGGCTCCTTTCTTTGGACCAGGTCGCGCCGCGGCCAGCGAACTCGTCACCGGCGCGCTGCGGTACTGCTCGATCAGCGCGTACAGCCGGCTTCGGCGTAATCCGAGGATACGGCACGCCGTCGCGACATCGATCGGCGACAATTGCCCGGCGTTGATCAGTGGCCGGATGACCGCCTCTCGGGCGACCGCGACCTGCCACCGGCTATCATCGATCGCGAGCTTGTCCTGGTCGCACGGCACGTGTCGACCTCCGCACTCGCCTTGATCCAGCGATCAAGGCTAAGATTCCAACGAACAAGGCTGAATCCACCGAATTAGGGTGAGCCGAACATGTTAAAAATCAATCAAATGGAATCCGGGGAAAAGAGCAGTGCGACACCACCGAATCCGGGCAAAATCGCCCCAGAAGCGCTGGAATTCGCGGCGTTGACCCGTCAGAAATCGCGCCTATATAGCTAGACAGTCTAGCCAGGAGCACGCAGACATGGAATGGCCGCTGCAGGACGCCAAGAACCAGTTCTCCAAGGTGGTGCAGAAAGCCCGCACCGAGGGGCCGCAGATCGTCACCCTGCGCGGCGAGCGTGCCGCCGTCGTGCTCTCGGCCGCCGACTACGACGCGCTGCGCGCCGGCCGGCCGAGCCTGGTCGACGACCTCCTCGCCGGCCCGGCCTGGGACGACGAGCTCGCCGAGGCCGTCAGCACGCGGGCGACCACGCCGAGCCGCGACGTCGCGCTCTGATGTACCTCGTCGACACCAACATCATTTCCGAGGCCCGCCGCGGCGCTCTGCCGGCGCTCGCCTGGCTGCGCGGCGCGGACCCGCTCAGCGTGCATCTCAGCACCCTGACGCTCGGCGAGATCATGCGCGGCATCGCCTTGAAGCAGAGATCCGATCCGAAGACCGCCGGGCACCTCGCCGAGTGGCTGCGCAGGATCCGCAACGATCATGCCGAGCGCATCCTGCCGGTGAGCGATCAGATCTCGGTCGAATGGGGCCGCATCGCCGCGATCCGCCCGCGCGGCGACATCGACGGGCTGATCGCCGCCACGGCGATCGTCCACGACCTGATCCTGGTCACCCGCAATGTGAGAGATTTCGAGGACACCGGCGCATCGATGATCGATCCCTGGGATGTTGAGGCATGACGGCCGAGACTGATCCGGATTTCAGAGAGACAGGTCCGGCCAACTCCCGCTCCCCTGCCCTCCCGGAGCCGGTGAACCCGGGATCCTCTGCCGTGCCGGCACATCTCGAGCCCCTCACCGAACGGGCGCGGGGCTACGTCGAGGCGGCGAGCTCGGCGAACACCCGGCGCGCCTACGCGACCGACTGGAAGCACTTTTCCGGCTGGTGTCGCCGGCAGGGGCTCGAGCTCCTGCCCCCCTCCCCGCAGGTCGTCGGCCTCTACATCACCGCCTGTGCCTCGGGCGCCGCGGTTCCCGGTGGCAAGCCAAACGCGGTCTCGACCATCGAGCGCCGTCTTTCGGCGATCTCCTGGAACTACACCCAGCACGGCACTCCGCTCGACCGCAGCGACCGTCACATCGCCACCGTGCTGGCCGGCATCCGCAACACCCACGCCTCCCCTCCCCGGCAGAAGGAAGCGGTTTTGCCCGAGGACCTCGTCGCCATGCTGGAGATGCTTCACCGCGGCTCGCTGCGCGGCCTGCGCGATCGTGCCATGCTGCTGCTCGGCTTCGCCGGCGGGCTTCGCCGCTCGGAAATCGTCGGGCTCGATGTCGGCCGAGATCAAACCGAGGATGGCAGCGGCTGGGTCGAGATTCTTGACAAGGGCCTGCTCGTTACCCTACGTGGCAAAACCGGCTGGCGTGAGGTGGAAGTCGGGCGCGGCTCGTCGGATGCCACCTGCCCGGTCGTGGCGTTGGAGACTTGGCTCAAGCTGGCGAAGATCGGCCACGGTCCCTTGTTCCGGCGCGTGACCGGCCGGGGCAAGGATGTCGGGCCCGACCGGCTCAATGACCGCGAGGTCGCTCGGCTGGTGAAGCGCACCGCGCTCGCCGCAGGCGTCCGTGGCGACCTCACAGAAGGCGAACGGGAGGAGAAATTCGCTGGCCACTCGTTGCGTGCCGGGCTGGCCTCCTCGGCCCAGGTCGATGAGCGTCATGTGCAGAAGCAGCTTGGCCACGCCTCTGCCGAGATGACCCGACGCTACCAGCGCCGCCGCGACCGCTTCCGGGTCAATCTCACCAAGGCCGCAGGGCTGTAGGCAAGGCCCCTGCCCGATTGCCCGCTTCCCGCGAAGTCAGTTCCGGCAGGAGAAACTGCCTGTAGCGATCACCATCGCGGGTCAGCATGACCGGTACGAAGCGTGCAGGACCTCGTCAAGGAGATCGGTGGCGATTGCAAGGCTGTCCGGGGCCATAGCCTCATAGGCCGGCTTGATCATCAGCTGCGAGATCGTTTTCGCGACGAATTCCGGGTTCAGCGCAGCGAGGCGTTGCCGCGTCGCCCCCACTTGCTCGGGAAAGGCTCGTAACGCAGAGATCACCTCCGGCCGCTGCTCGCGTGACGCGGCAGCAAGATCGAAGATGTCCCGTGCCCTGGCAACGGCGCCCCGGTGGACGATTTTCTTGGCAATGATCTCGGGGATGGTCTCGAGCTGGACGGGCTGCCCCTCGACAACACGTGCCACCACGGGAACAGCTGTCAGTGGCCCCGCAACGATGAAATCGATCTCGCCCAGCTGGTCGAAGGCAAACTTCTGGAATCGCGCTCCATCACCTTCGTAGGCTGCAGGCACGACGCTGAAGCTCAATCCGCTTCTCGATGGATCGAGGAATCCAAGCAATTGCGGATCGTTGATGAACAGGTCGATGTCATGGCTTTCACGATGACCGATCTGGATCATCATCGCCGTGCCACCGCCGAACGACCATTCGAAATCATATCCGCCGGTCGCCACCCTCACCTGATCGATGAGATCGGAAGCAATGGCAAAAAGCCGCTGCCACTCCGAAGGACGACGATTGGCAAGCTCGGTCATCAGGCGGCGAGAGCATAGCTCTCGCCCGACCAGGCCGCGAAATCACTTGCCAGAGCCTTCAGCGACGCAAACGGAATGTGATAAGCGTCCGCGAACTTCAGCTGGTTGGCGAGAGGCACCTCTCCCAGGAAGGCGCTTACCTGGCCGGGATACTGCTTTGCCAGTGTGATATCCGACAGACAATGAGCCAGCTGCGCACCGTCAAGCTGCTCGCCATAGGGTGCGTTCACCGTCGACAGGACCAAGGCCAGATGCGTGCTCATGACCCTTGAAAGATAGTCATTTCGCTCCTTGCGGACAAGTTCATCAAACCGCACTCCTCTGCCTTTATCGCCCCTTCGGCTTCTTCAGGCTTTTCAGCAGCGCTTCCGAGACGTGGAGACCGCCACCCTCGCCGGAATCCGCCGACTGCTGCCGTTCCGTATCGTGCCGGGCCTTCTGCGCATCGAGCTTGGCCCGCAGCAGCGCCATGATCATCGGCCAGGTCGAGAACTTCCCCTCCTTTGCGCGCTCCGTCAGGCTGCGCAGATAGCCGCCGGGTGACCCGATCTGGTCGGCGCGCTGGTAGATCGCGGCCAGCGTGATGGCGGCGTGCTGCTCGCCCAACGCCTCCTGTGCTTCCCGCCAGGCGCTCGGGCTGATCCCCAGCATCGGCCGGACCAGTTCCGCCGCGGCCAGGAAGTCCCGCCAGTGCCGGATTTCGCCGCCCTGCATCAGTTCCAGCACGCCAGGGCAGGCGTCGAGCACGATCCCAAGAGGCAATTCCCGCTTCGGTAGGCTCCGGATGTTGTCGGCTTTCCTGACGCTGCCGTCCGCTTCTTTTTCATTTCGAAGGCTATATTCAGATTCAGTATGAAGGTCTGGATTTGAATTCTGTTTGTGGCGACCAGAATGGGACTCATTGGCGTCCATTTTTTGGGAATCTACAAATGATTCCAGCACCTCACGGATATCCCGCCAGAGCGCCTCAAGCTCCTCGCAGATGCTCTCGACCAGCCGTCGGGGTGCCGAACGTGGTAAACGGCTTATTACCGCCTGGTAGCTCTGCTGGACCTTTCCCCAGTTGCCCGGCACGCGTTCCTCGATGCCGGTGTCGATCATCTTGACGATATCCCGGCGCAGGAGCGTCAGCCGCTCCTTGGCGACGCGGAAGGCCTGCTTCTCGGTCTGCACGGCTTCCGCCATGTCCTTGAACTCGGCAGCGCGCGCGACAATCGGCGAGAGATCGAAGCCGAAGGCCTGCTCGATCTGCCCTCCCCGCCCCTTCCGAGCGTAGCGCTTCCCGTTCGGGCTATCCCGCCGAATGATCAGCCCGCACTCGACGAGCACGCCGAGATGCCGGCGAAGGGTCGTGGGCGGCATGCCGTTGGCACGGGCCATCAGTTGCTCGTTCGACGGCCATACGACGATATCGCTATCTATGGAGAGAGCCGTCTCCTGATGGAACGACAACAGCGCATTCAGGATCGCAAGCGCGCGATCCGTTGCTCCGACGAGATCCCGGGCCTCGCGGATGTGTTGAAAGGTCTGCCACTTATGCACGACGGCGTCCTTCGCCGCCGTGCGTGCCTTCACCTGGCTTGCAATTTGGCCAAGCTTCATGGTTCGCCGCCCAAAGGGCGTCGTCGCAACATACGTCTCCATTTTCCCTTCACCTATCGCTAGGCAAAAGAAGCCGGCTCGCCGAAAACGACGTCTTGACCTGTTGTAGGACTCTTGACTGCGATTCGCGGAAGTGCGATTCTCTAGGTGCTCAATCTAGGAGAAGGGCTTCCGGAACTCGTTTCGGGGGCCTTTTTCTTTTGCGGTTACGGTTCCTCTCTCGGTTGGGTCGAATCCCGCCGGAACGCCTCGTAGAGGCGATCAAGGTTCTCCGACAAATAATCTCCGAATGCTCGCGCTTCCGAACTTTTGGCCTTGATCGCCAGAATGAAGCGTTTCGCATCCGCGGTGATATCAGCCGACACGGAGCCTCCGGTCGGCGACCAACTGCGCTTCTCGGGACCGGCCTGCGCCCGCGTTCGCGACCGAACTGCCTTGAGCCGCTGGACAAGGCGATCGAAGCGCGCATCGCTCGGAAGGGCAGCGAAGCCCTCTTCTTTGATCACCTCAAACGCGACGTCTTGGTTGGATGGCTTGTCCATCAACAGCTTAAACTCGTACCAACGATCACGGCCGACGCCCTTGGCCTCGCCGATCGCTTCAAGAATGCTCGCCGGCAACGCCGCGACCGACAGCATTTTCGACAAGGTGGTGCGATCGATCGAGAGCGCCTTGAGAATTATGGCATTGTCCTCGTCGTAGCGGAGACGGGCGAGGTCGGCAGCAAACAGCGCCCGCTCGATGAACGGTGCGTTCGACCGAGCCGAATTCTCCTGGCCGAGCGTCACGACGTGTTCGCGATCCACCATCTCCTTGACGACGGCCCGAACCTTTCGGCCCAGCGTCTTCGCGACCAGGAGGCGACGATGACCGAACACAGCCATATAGCGGCCGCTCGCCTTGGGATGAGGGCGGACGAGAATAGGGGAGTTCTGGCCGTTTTCGCGGATCGCCTCGAGGAGCTCATTGAACTCCTGCTCGTTGTGCGCTCGCCTATCGCGCACGAATGAGGCGTCGATCGTGTCGGGTTCGAGCTCAACGATCGTCTCGCCCGTGGCAAGCTTGTCGGCGCGCGCCGCCATTTCGTCCAGCGTGCCGAGTATTGAGCGCGACGCGCCCCTTGCCGCATATTCCACGACGGAACGTTCGGCGGGCTGATCCTTGTCAGTCAGTATACTGGCAAAGGGGTTCTTACGAGCCATCGCTCGACCTCACAATATCGTCTATCCGGTTGAAAATACGACGCCTTTTGACTGTTTTGACGGCGGTCAACATCACATCCGCCCCCATGCGCGGTGGATCAGTCCCTGGACTTCGAAATTCACAGCGTCCAAGGCCTCGATCGCGCGGTCGTAAGTGTCGCGACTAAAGCTCTTGCGCTCGACCTCGTAGAGCGTCTGCTTGGTCAAGCCGGCGTCGGAAATCGCCGTTGATTTCAGCATGGGATTCTTGAGCAGTTCCTGGGCCAGGACGGTCTGCATGAAGCCCAGCATTCGGGTCTGAGGCACATCGGTTGGCTCGAACCGGGTGATCAAATAGCGGAGCCAGTCGATCTTCACCGGAGCGCCTTTTTCGCGGATGGATTTGACGAAGTTCCCCAGCATGAGAAGGAACTGACTCATCGACATCAGGTCGAGCATCTGGGGATGGACCGTGACCAGCACGGAGGTCGACGCCGTCAGCGCGGTCAGAGTGAGGAAACCCAATTGTGGGGGGCAGTCGATCACGACGACGTCGAAGCGTTCATCGACCTCCGCGAGCGACCGTCCAAGCCGGCTATAGAACCTTTTACCTTCGTTCGACGTCTGCATCGAGAGGGGAGTGTCGAACTCAAACTCCTGCAGCTCGAGATTGGCCGGAATGATCTCCAGCAAAGGGAAATTCGTCGGCAGGATCACATCCGCGATCGGACGGCGCTTGTCGTCATATCGGATTGCATCATAGAGCGACGGATTCCCGTCCAGCTCCGGCTGAAAGCCATGCAATGCGGAGAGCGACGCCTGCGGGTCGAGGTCGACCACCAGAACACGATGCCCCGTCAGCGCAAGATGCTGCGCCAAATGTGCAGCCGTCGTCGTCTTGCCGGAACCGCCCTTGAAATTGACCACGGCGACGACCTGCAACTTCTCGCCCGGCTTTCGGAAGGGGACATATTTCTTGGCGTCCGAGCGACCGTTCTTGTCGAGATAGTGCCGCAACTCCATCATTTGCTCGGCCGTGTAGAAACGGCGGCCCGCCGCAGCAATGAGCGGCTCCGGTCCCTTTCCTTCGAGATGAAGCCGCTTGAGATTGTTGGGGCTAATCCCAAGGTAGTGTGCAACCTCGGACATCGGGAAGCGCCGCAACGTCTTCTTCGCGTCCGGCGGAAAGTTCTCCAGACGAAGCTGGTCGAGCCTCCGTGAGATCTCGGCGCCTTGGCCAAGGATCTTCTCATCAAATTCGAAAGGTGGAAGCGCACCCATTTCAACTGGCCTCGCGAGGAAAATAGCGCCAGAATGATGTGATCTGGCCAATTTAGCGCCAGTATCCCCGATTCTCCCGGCGTGGCAAGGAGAATAGAGTTAACAGGTCATTAACGCGAGGCGTCGGAGGGCGTCGCGCCTTCATCGGTTTATTCCGTTGAATCAGTTATTTAGCCGGACGCTGGGCGCACGCGCGGCGAGTACTGGCTAGTAAATCTATTAGCCCTGGGAGTTCGATTTTGGACGTTTCTCGCCCTCGATTTCCTCGTTCTCAGCGCGACTCAGCGCAGCTTCCGTCGAGTCGCACTCATAATTTCGCTAGTCGCGGCCATGTGCGCAAACGTGCCTCCTGTCTCCGAACACACTCGAATCGGAGCAATACTGATGCGGGCACTGGCTATTCCTGCCGATACGCATGATGACTTTGCTGATCTCGTCGATTCCATGCATCGACTTCGCGCCCGCGTATTCAAGGATCGATTGGGCTGGGCGGTCGATGTGAAGGATGGTCGCGAGAGAGACCAGTTCGACGGCTTCTCGCCAACCTACATCGTCGCGCTTTCCTCGAGCTCGCAGGTCATCGGCTGCGCGCGGCTGCTGCCGGCGGACGGGCCGACCATGATGGACGTGCTCTTCCCGGACCTGGCGGCCTCCGGCCTGTACAAGCCGAACCCCTTCATGGTCGAGAGTTCCCGCTTTTGCGTCGACACGGCGCTGGACGAGGGCAGGGCAGGGGGGTCGCTGCACGACGCGACGCTCACCATGTTCGCCGCGATCATCGAATGGGCGATGGTGAGCGGCTATCGGGAAATCGTCACGGGTACCGACCTTCGCGTCGAACGCATCCTCAGCCGCGCCGGTTGGCCAATGAAGCGGCTAGGGGAGCCGCGAAGGATCGGGGAGACGACCGCCGTCGCCGGGATCCTGCCGGCCGACCGACGCAGCTTCGAGCGCGTCCGGCCCACCTCGTACTTCTCGACGTTCTGCCCGCAGCTGCGCGCGGCCTGAGCCAGGAGGACGGTCATGGCCCAGCTTCGTTCCCATCCGCGCCTGGTCCGCAAACTGCAGGAGGCGCTCGGCGATCAACTCTGCATCGCCCTCGATGACGCCACCGTCGTCGAGATCATGCTCAACCCCGACGGGCGCCTCTTCATTGAGCGCCTCGGCCACGGCGTCGCGCCGGCCGGGCAGATGAACGCCGCCACCGCCGAGATCGTGATCGGGAGCGTCGCGCACGCGCTGCATTCTGAGGCCGACGAGGATCGCCCGATCGTGTCGGGCGAGCTGCCGATCGGCGGCCACCGCTTCGAGGGTCTGCTGCCGCCGGTCGTCGCAGCGCCGGCCTTCACCATCCGGCGGCGGGCATCGCGGCTCATTCCGCTCGACGACTATGTCGCGGCGAAGATCATGACGGAGCATCAGGCCTGCGTGATCCGCAACGCCATAACCTCCCGGATGAACATCGTCATCTCTGGCGGTACCGGCTCGGGCAAGACCACGCTCGCCAATGCGGTCATTGCCGAGGTCGTCGAATCGGCGCCGGACGATCGGATCCTGATCCTGGAGGACACGGCGGAGATCCAGTGTGCGGCGGAGAATGTGGTCGCCCTGCACACCAGCGACGCGATCGACATGGGCCGGCTGCTGAAAAGCACCATGCGTTTGCGCCCCGATCGCATCGTCGTCGGCGAAGTTCGCGACGGCGCCGCGCTCACGTTGTTGAAGGCCTGGAACACCGGCCATCCGGGCGGCGTGACGACAATTCACTCCAACACAGCCGAATCTGCGCTGCGGCGCCTCGAGCAACTCACAGCCGAGGCCAGCCAGCAGCCGATGCACCAAGTCATCGGCGAGGCCGTCGACCTCATCGTCTCGATCGAACGCACGCCGAAGGGCCGCGTCGTCCGCGATGTCCTGCACGTCGAGAGCTTCGTCAATGGCCACTATCGCACCGAGTCCTATTCGCCGAAGGAGGAACGCCATGTCGCGTGAACGTCTGTGCAAGCTTGCGCTCGCGGCACTGGCGCTCGCGCTGGTGCTCGCCGAGCCTGCCTTCGCCTCGGGCGGCGGCAGCCTGCCCTGGGAAGGCCCGCTGCAGCAGATCCAGCAGTCGATCACCGGGCCGGTCGCCGGCTTCATCGCTTTGGCCGCGGTCGCTGTAGCCGGTGGCATGCTCATCTTCGGCGGCGAGCTCAACGATTTCGCGCGGCGCCTCATGTATGTCGTGCTCGTCGCCGGCATCCTTCTCGGAGCCACCCAGATCGTTGCGCTGTTCGGCGCGAGCGGCGCCTCGATCGGCGACGTCGCGTCCTCGCCCTTTATCGAGCGGGCAGGGGAGGGCGGTCGTGGCTGAACCGGGATCGAACCTCGACCGCTCGCGCATCCATCGGGCGTTGTCGCGCCCGAACCTTCTCCTCGGCGCCGACCGCGAACTCGTGCTGCTGACCGGCCTCGCTGCGGCGATCCTGATCTTCGTCGTTCTGACGCCCTATTCGGCGCTGTTCGGGGTTGCGATCTGGGTCGTGGTGGTGGCGGCGCTGCGGATGATGGCCAAGGCCGACCCGATGATGCGCCGCGTCTATGCCCGCCACGTCGGCTACCGTCCCTACTACCGCCCGACGTCGACGCCCTGGCGGCGTTTCTGAGGACCGGCCATGGTGGCGTTGCGCTCCTTCCGCCATTCGGGCCCGTCTTTCTCCGATCTGGTGCCGTATGCCGCGCTCGTGGCGAACGGCGTCATCCTGCTCAAGGATGGGTCGCTCATGGCAGGCTGGTATTTTGCCGGGCCTGACTCCGAGAGCTCGACGGATGCCGAGCGCAACGAGGTGTCCCGGCAGATCAACGCGATCCTGTCGCGGCTCGGCACCGGCTGGATGATCCAGGTCGAGGCGGTGCGGGTTGCCACGTCGGACTATCCGGCGCGCGAGGAGTGCCATTTTCCCGATGCAGTCACCCGCGCGATCGACGACGAGCGGCGCGCGCGTTTTCAGGAGGGCAGGGGTCACTTCGAGAGCCGCCACGCGCTCATCCTGACCTGGCGGCCGCCCGAGCGCCGGCGTTCCGGACTTGCCCGCTATGTCTATTCCGACAGCGAAAGCCGTGCCGCACGCTATGCCGACACCGTCCTCGACAGCTTCCTGTCCTCGATCCGCGAGGTCGAGCAGTATCTCGGCAACGCGCTGTCGATCCGACGCATGGTGACGCGATCGGTCGAGGAGCGAGGCGGCTTCCAGACCGCCCGCTACGATGAGCTCTTCCAGTTCATCCGCTTCTGCATCACCGGCGAGAACCATCCCGTCCGCCTTCCCGAGATCCCGATGTATCTCGACTGGCTGGCGACGGCCGAGTTCAGCCACGGCCTCACGCCGATGGTCGACAGCCACTACCTCGCGATTGTCGGCATTGACGGACTGCCCGCGGAGAGCTGGCCCGGCATTCTCAATTCGCTCGACCTGATGCCGCTCACCTATCGATGGTCGTCGCGCTTCATCTTCCTCGACGATCAGGAGGCCCGCGCGCGGCTCGAGCGCACGCGCAAGAAGTGGCAACAGAAGGTCAGGCCGTTCTTCGACCAGCTCTTCCAGACGCAGTCGCGCTCCGTCGACCAGGACGCCATGGCGATGGTGGCGGAAACCGAGGACGCCATCGCCCAAGCTTCGTCGCAGTTGGTCGCGTATGGCTACTACACGCCGGTGATCGTGCTGTTCGACGACAACGAAACCCGGCTACGTGAGAAGGCGGAAGCCGTCCGCCGGCTCGTCCAGGCCGAGGGCTTCGGCGCGCGGATCGAGACCATCAACGCGACGGAAGCCTTCCTCGGCAGCCTGCCCGGCAACTGGTACGCGAACATCCGCGAGCCGCTGATCAACACCCGCAACCTCGCCGACCTGGTCCCGCTCAATTCGGTATGGTCGGGCGCGCCGACGGCGCCTTGCCCTTACTATCCGCCAGGCTCCCCGCCGCTGATGCTGGTGGCGAGCGGCTCGACGCCGTTTCGCTTGAACCTCCATGTCGACGATGTCGGCCATACCTTGATCTTCGGCCCGACTGGCTCTGGGAAGTCGACCCTGCTGGCCCTGATCGCCGCGCAATTCCGTCGCTACGCGCAGGCGCAGATCTTCGCCTTCGACAAGGGCCGATCCATGCTGCCGGTCACCTTGGCCGCCGCCGGCGATCACTACGAAATCGGAGAGAGCGACGGCGATGGCTCCCCGACGCTCGCCTTCTGCCCGCTGTCCGAGCTCGGCACGGACGGCGATCGGGCCTGGGCGTCCGAATGGATCGAGACGCTGGTAGCGCTTCAGGGTGTGACGATCACGCCCGATCATCGCAATGCCATCTCGCGTCAGATCGGCCTGATGGCGTCGGCGAATGGCCGCTCGCTCTCCGATTTCGTGTCGGGCGTGCAGATGAGGGAAATCAAGGAAGCACTGCATCACTACACGGTCGACGGACCGATGGGTCAGCTGCTCGATGCGGAAAGCGACGGGCTGTCGCTCCGCACCTTCCAGACCTTCGAGATCGAGCAGCTGATGAATATGGGCGAGCGCAGCCTCGTGCCGGTGCTGTTGTATCTGTTCCGCCGGATCGAGAAGCGGCTAACCGGCGCGCCGAGCCTCATCGTGCTCGACGAGGCCTGGCTGATGCTCGGTCACCCGACCTTCAGGGACAAGATCCGCGAATGGCTGAAGGTGTTGCGCAAGGCCAACTGCGCGGTGATCCTGGCGACGCAGTCGATTTCGGACGCCGAGCGGTCCGGCATCATCGACGTGCTCAAGGAATCGTGCCCAACCAAAATCTGCCTGCCGAATGGCGCGGCGCGTGAGCCGGGTACACGCGAGTTCTACGAGCGCATCGGCTTCAACGAGCGCCAGATCGAGATCGTCGCGACCGCGCTCCCGAAGCGGGAATACTACGTGGCTTCGCCCGAAGGCCGGCGGCTTTTCGACATGGCGCTCGGCCCGGTCGCGCTCTCCTTCGCCGGCGCCTCCGGCAAGGAAGACCTCAAGCAGATTGCCGCGCTGAAGGCCGAGCATGGCGACGGCTGGCCGGCGCGTTGGCTCCAACAGAGAGGAATAGGCGATGCGGAAGCCCTTCTTCACCAAAGCTAGTCTTGCCGCGTCGATGGCCCTCGTGGCGACGATGGCTCATGTCTCGCCAGCCCTCTCGGGATCGGCGACCGGCGGAGCCACCGAATGGACGCAGCTCCTGAACAACGGCGAGCTCGTGACGATGGTGACGAAGTCAACCGAGCAGATCAACAATCAAGTCACGCAGATCACGCAACTCGGGGAGCAGATCCAGAACCAGCTGCGTATCTACGAGAACATGCTGCAGAACACCGCCCAGCTGCCGAACCACATCTGGGGGCAGGTGGAGAACGATCTCAACCGGCTGCGCAGCCTTGCCGCTCAAGGGCAGGGTATCGCCTTCTCGATGAGCAATGCCGACGACGTGTTGAAGCAGCGCTTCCAGAGCTATGCCGACTTCAAGACCAACCTCCCCAACGGAGCGACCTTCGCCTCGACCTATCAGAACTGGTCGACGACCAACCGCGACACGATCGCCGGCACGCTGAAGGCGGCCGGCCTCACCGCCGAGCAGTTCTCGTCGGAAGAATCGACGATGAGCTCGCTGCGCACGATGTCGCAATCGGCCGACGGGCAGATGAAGGCGCTCCAGGTCGGCCACCAGATCGCCGCCCAGCAAGTCGCGCAATTCCAGAAGCTGCGCGGCCTCGTATCCCAGCAGACGACGATGATGGGGACGTGGTTCCAGTCCGAGCAAGCGGACAAGGATCTCGCGCAGGCCCGGCGCGAGCAGTTCTTCAACGCGACGACGCCAGGTGTCCGTGGCGGGCAAACGATGGAGCCGCGCTGGTGAGCCGGCCGGTCGTCATGGCAGCGCTGGCGGCGGTCCTCGCGCTCGTCGGCCTCACGGCGATCTGGTTCGTCGTCACGCCCCGGCCGGAGACCACAGCGCCGTCGGTGCAGGAGCAGCGCCAGCGCGCCGAGGACTTCCTCGGCGGCGATCCCAATCGCCCGGTGCGCGGCGGGCAGGAGATGAAACCACGATGGTAGTCACCCGTCCGTCGCGCGCGATCGAGATCAGCTTCATCGTCATTGCCCTCATCCTGCTCGCCAGCGCGCCGGCGCTCGCCCAGCAGGGGAGCGTACTCACGACGCTCGAGAACCAGGTCTCGACAGCCGCAAAAGGCTGGGAGACGACGGTCATGAATGCGGCGCGCTCCCTGTTCTGGATCCTCGCGGGCATCGAGGTGGGCATCGCCGCGGTGTGGCTCGCCCTGCAGGCGGCCTCGCTCGATGCCTGGTTCGCCGAGCTCGTGCGCCGGATCATGTTCATCGGCCTGTTCGCCTTCATCCTCGACAGGGGACCGAGCTTCGCCAAGGCGATCGTCGACAGCCTGTTTCAGATCGGAGCCGATGGCGGCTCGGCCTCGCCGGCGAACATCTTCGACGCCGGCATCCGTGTGGCCTCCAAGATGTCGGAGCAGGCAAAGTTCGGCCTGTTCGAGGACAATGCGCTCGCCATTGCCGCCGTCTTCGCCATGGTCATCGTCGTCATCGCCTTCAGCCTGGTCGCGGCGATCTTCATTGCGGTGATGGTCGAGATGTATGTCGGCCTTCTTGCCGGGATGATCATGCTCGGCCTCGGAGGTTCGTCCTTCACCAAGGACTTTGCCGTCCGCTACCTCGTCTATGCCTTCTCGGTCGGCATGAAGCTGATGGCGCTGGTGATGATCGCGCGTATCGGTTCGGAAGTGCTGCTCGGCCTCGCCGAAGCGCCGACGGCCACATCCGATCAGTTCATCACGACGCTCGCCATCGCCGGCATCTCCGTCGTCGTGTTCATCATCGCCATGTATGTGCCACCGATCGTCCAGGGCGTCGTACAGGGCGCCTCGATCTCCGGCGGCATGGAAGCGATCCGCCATGGCACGCAGGCCGCGACCTTCGCTGCCGGCGGCGCCTTCCTCGGCGCCAGCGCGGCAATGTCCGGCGCGTCGGCGGCGAGGAGCGCCCGAGCTGGTGGCTCCTCGATGGCGGGAGCAGCGTTGCGCGGCATGGCGGCCGGCATCGGCAATGCCGGATGGGCAGCCGGCTCGGCGGCCAAGGAAAAGGCGATCGCGGCGCCGGGCGCCTATGCCGGATCGCTGCTCGGATTGGCGAACGCCAAGCTCGATCAGTCGCGGCAGAAATCGCCGCCGCCACCGCCACCGCCACCGCCGATTCAGGACAAGTGAGGGGAGACGCGCTTCAGCATGGCCGCCAGTCCGCCCGACAATCCCTATATCGCCGCCCGCCAGGAATGGAACGAGCGCTATGGCTCCTATGTGAAGGCGGCGGCCGCGTGGCGTCTCGTCGGCATCACCGGCATGCTGATGGCCGTGGTCGGCTTCAGCTACGCGCTTTATCAGAGCACGCAGGTCAAGCTCGTTCCCTACATCGTCGAGGTCGACCGGCTCGGCACCGCGGTGACGGCCGGCTTCCCCCAGCAGATCGAATATGCTGACCCGCGCGTCGTGCGCGCGACGCTTGGCACCTTCGTCTCGAACTTCCGCAGCGTGACGCCCGACGCGGTGGTCCAGAAGCAATACATCGACCGCACCTACGCGCTGCTGCGCACCTCCGATCCGGCGACCGAGAAGATCAACGCCTGGTTCCGCGGCAATTCCCCCTTCGAGAAGGCGAGGAACGCGACGGTGGCGATCGAAGTCAACAACGTCGTGCCGCTCTCGAACCAGAGCTACCAGATCGACTGGACCGAATATGAGCGCGATCGGAAGGGCAAGGAGACCGCCGTGCGCCGCTTCCGCGGCATCGCGACCGTGACTCTGACCCCGCCGCAGGACGAGGGCGTCATCCGCCTCAATCCGATCGGTCTCTATCTGCGGGACTTCGAATGGACCGCCCAGCTGTGAAAGGCCCGCACATTCCGATGACAAGAGAAGGAACGATCATTGCCGCCACGCTGCTCGCGCTGTCGGCCGTCATGGCGATGGGTTTCGTCGCAGCGCCGGCCGCCGCCCAGGGGATGAGCGCGAACGAGGCCCGCGGCACCAACATCTCCGGACAGTGGCGCGGTTCGCGCGGGCTGGTCACCAGAGGGGCGGACGGAAAGGTGATCTTCCTCTATGGCGAGATCCAGCCCTCGGTCGTGTGCTCGCCCCTGCAGGTCTGCGATATAGAGCTGCAGGCCGGCGAGGTGGTGCGTGATGTGCTCGTCGGCGACACAGTGCGCTGGAAGGTCGAGCCGGCGACGTCCGGAGCCGTGGGCGGGCAGGCGATCCATCTGATCGTCAAGCCGGCCGAGCCGGGGCTTGTCACCTCGATGGTGGTGACGACGTCGCGGCGCACCTACCACATCCAGCTCAAATCGCATCAGAGCCAGTACATGGCGCGCATCGGCTTCGAGTACCCCGAAGACGTGTCGACCCGCCTTTCCGACATCAACGCGAGGCTCGAGGCAAGCACCATCCCGGGCGCCGGCGTGCCGGCCGAGCAGCTGAACTTCCAATACAGCGTCAGCGGCAATGCCGGCTGGCGGCCGACCCGCGTCTATTCGGACGGCCAGAAGACCTACATTCAGTTTCCGCGCTCGATGTCCGGACAGGACGCCCCGGTGCTCTTCGTCGTCTCCGGTGGCCAGAACCGCATCGTCAACTACCGCATGAAGGGCAACATGATGGTGGTCGACTACAACGTCGAGCGCGCCGTGCTCGTCTCCGGCGTCGGCTGGCACCAGGACAAGATCACCATCAGCAGGGGAGGGTAGGTGATGACCCAGCGACACCTCGTCCCCCGCCTCCTTGTCGTCGCCCTGGCCGCCGCGCTGCTCGCCGGCTGCCAGACCTTCGGAACCGAAGGCCTCGTGGCCAGCTCCGCGCCGCAGGAGATTTCAGGTCCCGCCGCTAGCGCCATCGCCGGCGACATGGTCAGCCGCCTGGCCGAACATGTCGGACCCGGAACCGGGACGATTCTGTTGAAACCGGACGGCTCCCCGTTTGGCGGTGCGCTGGAAGCCTCGCTGAAGGCCTGGGGCTATGCCGTGGTCAGCGATCAGAAGGCCGAAGGTGAGAAGCTCATCCCGCTCGCCTATGTGATCGGCAGCTATGACGGCCAGGTGCTCGCGCGCCTCTCGACGGGCTCGCTCGATCTTGGCCGCGCCTACACCGCGACCGCGGCCGGCGCGACGCCAACGAGTCCGCTTTCGGTCATGCAGCGCGGGTGAGGGGAGGGGAGCATGGTTCAATCCCTCAAGCTCGGCGGCGACGCCGCAGAACCGAAGATCCGGCGGATCAATCGCCTGCCGATCGTCATCGCGATCGTTCTGGTCGTCGCCTTTCTCGCCGTGATCATTTACGGGCTGAGCTCGCGCGGACTGTATTTCTCGCGCAACCCGTCGATCGAGCAGGCCGGCGGCGCACCTGCGTCGACCTATGCCGACCAGTTGAAGCGCGGCGTCTCGGACGGGATCATCGGCGATCCCGCGGAGGCGCCAGTGTTTCAGCCGACGCCGCCGGAGCGGACAGAGCCCGCGGCAGCGCCAAAGCCCGCTGTCGTGCAGCCTGAGCGGCAGACGGAAGGCGAGTCGGACGCCGCGTGGCGGGCGCGGCTCAAACGAGAGGCCGACGAGCAGTATTATCGCGAGCTCCAGCGACAGCGCATGGCGCGGATGCAGGCCAACGACACGGCCTATGACTCGCCGCTCGCGGTCAACGTCGACAAGCTGCGCAGCAACGCACGGAGCGATCCCGGCGCCGCGCAACCCGCCAGCGCCAGCGCCACGGGCGCCGGAGCGGCCGCCGATCTCTACGGCGCCGCGCTCCGCGCCGGCCTCACCGGCCAGAACCTCGACCCGAACGCCCAACGGACGAAGGAGGACTTCTTCAATGCCGACATCAAGGAGCTCGGCTATCTCCCCAACCAGGTCGTGCCACAGCGCTCGCTCTATGAGCTCAAGCGCGGCTCGGTGATCCCTGCGACGCTCATCACCGGCATCAACTCCGACCTTCCCGGCCGCATCACCGCGCAGGTCAGCCAGAACGTCTACGACAGCGCCACCGGGCACCGGCTGCTCATCCCGCAGGGAACGAAGCTGTTCGGTCGCTATGACAGCAAGGTCTCGTTCGGCCAGTCCCGCGTGCTCGTCGTCTGGACTGACATCATCTTCCCGAACGGATCGACGCTGCAGATCGGCGGCATGGCCGGGACCGATGCCGAGGGCTATGGTGGCTTCAATGACAAGGTGAACAACCACTATCTGAAGACCTTCGGGTCCGCGATCCTGCTCGCTATCATCGGCGCCGGCATGGACATGGCGATCCCGCAAAACAACAATCCGTTCGACAATGGAAACAGCGCCGAGGACGCCGCGCGGCGGAATTTCGCGGAGACCTTCGGTCGGGTCGCGGAGCGAACCATCAACAAAAACCTCGACGTCCAGCCAACGCTTGAAATCCGACCCGGTTACAAGTTCAACGTCCTCGTCGATCAGGACATCATTTTCCCTGGAATTTATCGTGGTTGAGCGGAGGGAGCTGCGGATTGGCTGTTTGATTCGATTGAACGAGGCCATAGCCAATGGTCAGGTCGCCCAGCTTCCTGGACATCTCAACCGTGCGCTGGACAAGGCCTGACGCAGGAACAGGCCGGGGAGGTCATCACGCAGATCGCCTTTTACGCCGGCTGGCCGCAGGCGTTCTCAGCAGGGCCGGTGGCGAAGCAGGTGTTCGAGAGCCGCCCGAAATAGCCGCCTCTCCAGAGCGGTGCTGGCAGCATCGCCAGCTTGTCTGAGCATCCTTCCCCCTGCGTCGAGCTTGCCTCCAGCTTGCCTCAACCCGACCGAAAGGACCTTTATCATGAAGAAGACCCTTATGGCCGCCGGCCTGACCGCGACCCTGGCCGGCGCTCCCGCCGTTGCTCAGACCGTCGATGTCTTCCCGAGCGGCCATACGCCGACCATCACCGGAAACGGGCAGAACTTTTCGGGCCATGTGGCCATAGACCTGCTCACCCCGTCGTCCGTGCAAACCCCGTCCTCGTCGGGCCTGGTCACCTTTGCGCCCGGCGCTCGTACCGCATGGCACACTCATCCGGCGGGGCAGATGCTTATCGTCACGGCCGGAACGGGCTGGGTCCGACAGGAAGGTCAGGATCGGCGCGTGATCAAGCCGGGCGACGTGGTGTGGATCCCCGCCGGCGTCAAGCACTGGCACGGCGCCACCGAGTCCAATGGCATGAGCCATTTTGCAATCACCTACATACAGGACGGCAAGAATGCCGATTGGCTGGAGCTCGTCACCGACGAGGACTATCGCGCGCAGTAATTCTGCGGAAAGCGATCGCACCGACGCGGCACGCGACAGCGATCAATCTAGCGGTGATCGACACGGCGCCGGTCCGACCAGGCCGGCATCTCGTCCGCGGCGACGATTTAGCGAGCCTGCCCCGATCGTCCGCCATTGGGCAGCGCGCAGCAGCGATGCTGCTTTCAGCCGCGATAGCGCATCGCTTCTACCAGGACGCTGAAAGCCGACGAAGGTTCCCGACGGCTCGGATAGTAGAGGTGGTATCCTGGGAAGGGCGAACACCAGTCCGCGAGAACCTGAATCAACCGGCCGTCGGCGATGAACGGCGCCGCCCGGTCCTCCGGTAGAAAGGCTAGGCCCAGACCAGAAAGAACAGCGTCCAGCATCGGACCGGAGCTGTTGTAGACCAGTTGTCCGTCGACCCGGACCTTCAGCTCACGCCCGTCCTTTTCGAATTCCCAGGCGTAGAGCCCGCCATAGGTCGGTAGCCGAATATTGATGCAGTTGTGGGTAATGAGGTCCTGCGGTTTGAGAGGTCCGGGACGCGTATCAAAGTATGATGGCGCCCCCACCACGACCATACGCATTTCCGGACCGACGGGCACGGCGATCATATCCTTGGCGACATGCTCGCCCAACCGGATGCCGGCATCGATACGTTGGGCCACGATATCGGTCAGGCCATAGTCAATGGTGATCTCCACCTTGATGTCGGGATAGGCGGGCAATATGCGCTCGAGGGCTGGCGCGATGATCGACCGAACCGCGTGCTCATCGGCGGTGAGCCGAATGGTGCCGGCTGGCTTCACGCGATACTCGCCCAAGGCGTTCATGCCGGCGATGATCCCCTCGAAATGGGGACCGATCGTCTGGAGCAAGCGGTCTCCCGCTTCCGTGGGCGCTACGCTTCGGGTGGTGCGGGCCAACAGGCGAACTCCCAGTCGCGCCTCCAACTGACGAATGGTGTAGCTGAGCGCGGGTTGGGAGACTCCAAGCTTTGCTGCCGCCCGGGTGAAGCTGCTCTCCTCGGCCACCACGAGAAAGGCTTGCAGATCGCCCAGATCATCCCGCTGCATTCATAACGCTCCTTTATAAGGCTATGCAGCATTTACCATCTAGTGACGGGCGGCGGCAAAGGCTAAAAAGCGGTCTCGTCGCCCGTCGAGCTCCGATTGCTGAACGTGCGTGACCCGTATCAGCCTGACCGATCTGTTTCACTGGGAAGCGTTGCACCTGATGCCTGCGCGCAAATCCCGGTCGTGAGATCCCTTATCCGGCCATCGGAAGTGCCCAGCACGAGATGATGCTTTTGCGGTGCCAGAAAATATGAAAGAAATACATGACCGATCGCCTTTGGCCGCGACGTATACTGGCGATAGGTGCTGTAGCAGCGGGCTTTGCATGTGCCTCGCCTAGCTTGGCTCAAGGACCGCTTGCGGTGGCCACGACATCGGGCAGACTGGTCGGGGCGAGCGCCGGCGGCATCGAAACCTGGCTTGGCATCCCCTATGCCGCGCCTCCCGTGGGGCCGCTACGCTGGCAGCCGCCGCAGCCCCCCGCCCCCTGGCAAACGCCTACGAAGGCAAATGCACTGCCGAGCAGCTGCGCCCAGAATGCCGATCTCGGACCTTTCGCGCGCGCGGGCGGAAGCGAGGACTGCCTGTACCTCAACGTCTATCGCGCTGAGGGCGCCGGACAGAGTGACGAAAAACGCGCGGTATTCGTGTGGATCCATGGCGGTGCGCTGCAGGTCGGTCAGGGCGGCGACTATGACGCCTCGAAACTGGCCCGGCAGGGCAACGCAATCGTCGTCACCCTGAACTATCGGCTTGGCGTGTTCGGCTTTCTGGCGCATCCCGCGCTCGACGGCGAAGGCCACCAATTCGCCAACTACGGGTTGATGGACCAGCAGGCAGCGCTTCGCTGGGTTAAAGAGAACATCGCTGCGTTCGGCGGCGATCCCAACAACGTCACGATCTCAGGTGAATCCTCGGGCGGCAACAGCGTGCTGGCGCATATCGCCTCACCGGCATCAAAGGGACTGTTCCAGCACGTCGTCGCCATGAGCGGTGGCGGGATCATGACCCGGCATCCGGCATTTGGCTCGCCTCAACCGCTGGACGCGGCTCGCGAGAAGGGCGTGGGCTTCGCCAGGACCGTCGGCTGTGAGCGAAGCGGCGCCGATTGCCTCCGGGCGCTGTCGACGAAGCAGGTGCTCGACGCCCAGGCGCCCTACATGATGTTCGAATTTATCATCGACGGACAGTCGCTGCCGATGCATCCCGCCGACGCCTATCGCGAGGGCAGGATCAACCGGGCAACCCTTGTCACCGGCAGTACCCGCGACGAAGGCCGCTTCTTCGCCGCGCTGCCCGAGCTGATCAGCGGCAAGGCGATGACGGACGCGGACTATCCCGTCTGGATCGAGCGCCTGTACGGCGCGAAGCTCGCCCCGGAGGTGCTGCGCGAATATCCGCTCGAGCGCTACGACAGCGCCAGCGAGGCCTATGCTTCCGCGAACACCGACAGCATGTTCGCGTGTTCGGGGCTGGCGATGAACCGTGTGCTGGCTGATCAGCTTCCGGTCTATGCCTACGAGTTCAGCGACCGCACGGCGCCGTCCTATGTCGGCCCAACCTCGTTCCCGCTGCTGGCAGCGCACACCTACGAGCTGTCCTATGTGTTCCCGGGCTTCAGGGGCGGCAGTGACATTCGGCCGATCCTGAACCCGATGCAGGAGAAGCTGTCGGACGAAATGGTCGGCTACTTCGCCAATGTCGCCGGACTGGCGGCGACGCGGGGCAACGAATGGCCGCGCTTCGATCCCAGGCAGAACAACTTCATGACCTTCGCGCTTCCTGCCTCGCGGATGGTGTCGGGCCGCTTCGTCGAGGCGCATCACTGCGCCTTCTGGGATCAGACTGGCGTCTACTGAGCAGCTGGCACCAGATTGCGGCATCAGCGTTCTCAACCAAACCGGGTTGAGGCTCTGCCTCAAGGTCGAGGCTCGTGCGGCCCGTCTGGCCTCCAAGAAGGACTATCAGCCCGTCTGGCCTCCAAGAAGGACTATCAACATGACCAACAATTTCGGATTCACGTCGACCACGGATGAGGTGCTCGCCAGAGTCGATCTCAAGGGCAAGCGCGTCCTGGTGACCGGCGTATCTTCGGGTTTGGGCGTCGAGACGGCCCGTGCGCTCGTTGCGCATGGCGCCGAGGTGGTCGGCGCGGCGCGCAACCTGGCCAAGGCCAAGCAGGCGACAACCGTCGTCCGGGCGGCGGCGGCATCAGGCGAAGGCGGGTTCGATCTGGTCGAGCTTGACCTGGCAGATCTGGCGAACGTGCGCGCCTGTGCGCAACGCCTGTCGGATGATGGTCGGCCCTT
Source organism: Ancylobacter polymorphus (assembly GCF_022836935.1). Taxonomy (NCBI): domain Bacteria; kingdom Pseudomonadati; phylum Pseudomonadota; class Alphaproteobacteria; order Hyphomicrobiales; family Xanthobacteraceae; genus Ancylobacter; species Ancylobacter polymorphus. The sequence continues at coordinate 160,609 of NZ_CP083240.1, forward strand.
CGATATCGTGATCGCCAACGCGGGCGTCATGGCGACGCCCTTCGGCCATACCGCGGACGGCTTCGAGATGCAGTTCGGCACCAACTTCCTCGGCCACTTCGTCTTCGTGAACCGCATCGCGCCTCTGCTGCGCGAAGGCGGTCGGCTGGTGATGCTATCTTCAGGCGCCCACCACATCGCCGATGTCGATCTGAACGATCCAAACTTCGAACACACGCCTTATGATCGCTGGGTCGCCTATGGCAGATCCAAGACGGCCGATGCGCTTCTCGCCGTCGAGTTCGATCGACGCCATCGCACCGCCGGTGTTCGGGCTGTCGCGGTGCATCCGGGCGGGATCAAGACTGAGCTGCAGCGGCACTATCCTCAGGAGGAAGAGGAAGCGCTGGTCGCTTCGATGAACGCGGCCAGAGCTGCCGCTGGCCAGCCGCCGTTTTACTACAAGACGATCCCGCAGGGAGCCGCGACCTCGGTCTGGGCGGCGGCCGCCGCGGCCGCCGATCAAGCTGGCGGGCGCTATTGCGAGGACTGCCATGTCGCCGAAATCGACGACAGCGACGGCATGCACGATGGCGTCCGCTCCTATGCGACCGATCCCGCCCATGCCAAGGCACTGTGGGCGAAGGGCGAGGAACTGGTCGGCGAGCAATTCTGACCAGTCGGTAGCCAGCAGCCGCCCGCGTCCGACGAGCCCGGCGCGAGGCCGAGAGCCAAGCCGCGGCCGAGATTTCCATGGCCGCATTGATCGCTCGCTGCAATACGGCCGAGGGTGAGACCGGTCGCTGAGAATGCCTGATGTGAGCGTCAACGAACCGGTTGCGGAACGGTCTGCCGTCCTGGAAATCTCTTACCCCCAGCCGCTAGGCACACGGCCGAGAATGTAGATAACCCAAACTGGGCCAATCAAACCGTCGCCCGAGAGCGCGGCGGCGGATTTGACTAAGCAAACTTCCATTGGGCGAGACCTGTTTGCCGACCATACGTCCGGAGAGCTCCAGCGAGCTCTTCGTCGGTGGACGGTCTTCAGCGAGAAGGGCGCATAGGCAATCCGACATGACAGCCGTCAAGGCCAGTGCTTACGGGTCGTTGAAGGAATAGGACCGGAGAAACCGCAATATGGAGGAAGACCAGATGAGAACTTGGTTCCAGCGGCTGACGGACGTCTCATCCCTGGCGCGCACCGAGCCGATGCTCAAGGAAACGCTGGCGGAGATGGTGCAGGATCTTGGCTTCGATTGTTACGCCTATCTGAACGTCCAGCCCGTGCGTGTCTTCGCAGTTTCCAACTACCATCTCGAGTGGCAAGGCCGATATCTGACGCAGAATTTTGCAAGGATTGACCCGGTGGTCGCGATGGCGAAGGAACAAATGAAAGCCTTCACATGGGCGGCGGGCGCCCCGCGGTCGCTGTCAAAGCCGTTGCGGCGCTTCTATTCCGAAGCAGGCGATTTCGGAATCAGGTCCGGGATTTCGATCCCGATCCGAACGGCGTTCGGACATATGTCGATGCTGACGCTCGCGTCGCACAAGCCGTCATTGCGCCTGGAGACCGATATCGACCAGATCGCGGCGGTGACAGCCGTTGCCCAGCTGCACGCGAAGATGGAGCAGCACGATGCCGAGCCCACGGCCAGCGTGGAAATCGACCTGAAGGCGAAGCAGGCTCTGTGCCTGAAATGGTCCGCCGAAGGAAAGACGATGAAGGATATCGCCTCCATCGAGGGCATGTCGTTCGCGACGGTGAATTTTCACCTGAACAATGCCCGCAAGGCGCTCGATGCCGGAAGTCTGGCACAGGCGACGGCGCTCGCCACGAAGCTCAAGCTGATCTGAACGGGCCGTTTCCGTCAGTCCGCCGGCACCGGCGGGACATGACCGAGGACATCGAGGAGGGTCGAGAGGAGGGTCTGCTGGGCGTGCATGTCGATCATCGCGCTGACATAGGCGATGCGGGCGGGACCTACGGTGTCGCAACAGGAGGAAGACGGCGCTTTTCGCCATTCCTCATATTTCGCCTCGGCGGTATCGCGAAGGCTCCGATGCCTCTTGATTGCCTGAATCGTGATCTGTTCGAGATCCCGTTTCGGCAGATGCTCGGTCAGGCCGACGACCGGCCTCAGCGTCACCTTGTGCTCCGGCTGCACAGCGCAGTTCGTGTCGTTGCCCATCCGCCTTCTTCTTCAAAGGTCGTCCGCGGTGCGCCCCCGCAAACGTCATCCCTGATCCCAAGCCGGGGGTTAGAAAACCGCGACTAGACGGTCCCTATGACCTTTAGCACCGAGGCGCCTGGACATGCGTCACAGGCCCCCGGCCACGATGGTCAGAGGATCCTGGCGCCGCAACGGCCGACGCCAACCGCTAGTCGAGGGCTTTCTAAGGCCCCGGGCAGCGCGTACTGCCCTGGCGCCCTTATAGAGAGGAGATGTCGCAATCGCTAGAGCGAAGCGGTGGATCGCGCAGAAGCGAATACTCAAAGGCTAGTTTGAGCGAGGTCCTCTCCAACGCGGCGTGGCGAGGAAAGTCATGCGCGCAATTATCAGTGGCGAGTCGATAGCTAGAGAATGGACAAGAACGGCAAAAGCACAAAGCGGCTTCCGCAGACCATCGCCACCGCACTGCTTTTCGGCCGTCATGCGCGGGGCGGCGGAAGGACGCCGCGCGAGCGCGCAGGCAATCTCACACTTATTGCCGCGTCCTATTCACGCGACGAGATTCTCGGCGAACGCGGATCGGGCCCACAAGTGCCGATCGCATCGAGCAGTGGTTGTCGGCGCAAGGACTCGCATTCCGCCAATCCGGCAATTACCATTCATTTTGATATAACTTATTGATAATAATCCATAATGTTGGTTATGCGAGTGTGACGCCAGCACGTTCGCCAGCGACTCGAAGCCGAGAGCTGGACGCTATCCGGCTGTCCGCGATCGTGCTGGGTGAGTTGGAGTTCGGCGCCCATGGCGCTAAGTGAGGGCCAATGCGAGCCGCGCCGAGCGCGCTTGCACGAATTCATGAACAGAGCTCATGGCTCTATGCGAATTCTCCCGCCTAATCCCTCGCGGGCCACAAAGCTATATTGCGTGTCTCGATCAGCGAAGGTGGTGGCGATCAGAGCTCGCCACCGACGGAATCTTGCAATGGACATCAAAAGAATTGGGTCGTGGCCCTCCGCCAAGGGGCCCGGCGAATACTTCACCGGAACGGTGCGCATCGACCCGCTCTTCCAAGCTGAGGATCCGGCGCGGGTGATGGGAGCAAGCGTGACGTTCGAGCCGGGCGCACGAACCGCCTGGCACACGCATCCCCTCGGGCAGACGCTGATCGTGACGTCGGGTCTCGGTCGCGTGCAGCGCGAGGGCGGTCCGATTGAGGAGATCAGGCCCGGTGACGTGGTCTGGTTCGCGCCGGGCGAAAGGCATTGGCACGGTGCGTCGCCGAGCGTGGCGATGACGCACATTGCCATTCAGGAGCAGCTCGACGGCCGCGCGGTCGACTGGCTGGAGAAGGTCAGCGACGCCGAGTACGGCGGATGAAAGTGGGCACCGGGATGCGGTGGTACCGGCGCGGGTCGGGATCAAGGCGCATTGCCCTGTTCGCCATTGCGCTGCTGTTTCCCGGTCTCGTGAGCTACCGGGCGGGAATTGCCGGGGCGGGCGGCGCGCCGACGGACGCGGGCATTGTGGCTCAGGCGACGGATGAACGAACGCCGACGATGAAGATCCGCATGACGATCAACGGGAACACCAGCGTCGCTAGGCTCGACGACACACCGGCGGCCGCCGACTTTGCGTCGCTGCTGCCGCTGACCGTGACGCTGAGCGACTACCATTCGATCGAGAAGATCAGCGACCTTCCCAAGCGTCTGTCGCATGACGGCGCACCGTCGGGTTACGAACCGGAGGTCGGCGACGTCGCCTACTACGCGCCCTGGGGAAATCTCGCGATCTTCTATCGGGACTTCGGCTATGCGCGCGGCCTTGTCAGGCTCGGCACGATCGAGTCCGGCCTGGACGCCCTCACCCAGTCCGGCCCGCTGGCCACCGCGATCGAACGCATCGAACCGTAAGGAGGATCGCCCATGCCATGGACAAGGGACGAACTGAGCAAAATCGCCGCGACGGACGATCTGCGCATCGCGCCGTTCCGCGAGGACGGCTCAACCTATGGAACGCCGACCTATATCTGGTCGGTCGTGGTCGACGATGCGCTCTACGTGCGTGCCTATAGTGGCCAAAGCTCGCGCTGGTACAAGGCGGCGATTGGCCAGCAAGCCGGACGCATCAGCGCCGCCGGCGTGACCCGGGAGGTCGCGTTCGATCCGGCTGACGGTGCCATCGGCGATCGCATCGACGCAGCCTACCGATCCAAATATGCCGGCAGCCCCTATCTCGATCCGATGATCGGCGCGCGTGCGCGCGCCGCCACCGTCAAGATCACGCCGCGCTAGCGGGCCTCAGCCCGATGCTCTGCGCAGCCGGATGCACAAGCGCAACGGGGCCTAAGAGCGAGTCATGATGAAAGGACATGCCATGCGGAAGCGCACTCTAGGACGATCCGGTCTCGAGGTGTCAGCGCTCGGTCTCGGCTGCATGGGGCTGGGCTACGCCTATGGTCCTGCCCCCGAAAGGCCGGCCGCCATTTCGTTGATCCGCAAGGCTTTCGAGCTCGGGATCACCTTCTTCGACACGGCCGAGGCCTACGGTCCCTTCACCAATGAGGAACTGCTCGGGGAGGCGCTCGCGCCGGTACGCGATCATGTGGTCATCGCCACCAAGTTCGGTTTCCGCGACGGTCTTCCGGGGGCGGATCTCGACAGCCGCCCCGCGCGCATCCGCGAGGTGGCCGACGCGGCGTTGAAGCGCTTGAGGACGGACCGCATCGACCTGTTCTATCAGCACCGCGTTGACCCCGCCGTGCCGGTCGAGGACGTCGCCGGCGCGGTGAAGGAGCTGATCGCGGCGGGCAAGGTCAAGCATTTCGGGATGTCGGAGGCGGGCGTCGAGTCCATCCGGCGCGCCCACGCCGTCCAGCCGGTCGCGGTCCTGCAGAGCGAGTACTCCCTATGGTGGCGCGAGCCGGAGAACACGATCTTCCCGGTGCTCGAGGAGCTCGGGATCGGCTTCGTCCCGTTCAGCCCGCTCGGCAAGGGCTTCCTGACCGGCGCGATCAACGAGACCACGCGCTTCGACAGCACCGATTTCCGGAACACCGTGCCGCGATTTACGCCGGAGGCGCGCAGAGCCAACCAAGTAGTGGTCGATTTTCTCGGCGCGATCGCCGCCCGCAAGCGCGCGACGCGCGCCCAGATCGCGCTTGCCTGGGTGTTGGCACAGAGGCCGTGGATCGCTCCTATTCCCGGCACCACCCGACTTGAGCGCCTCGAAGAGAACCTCGGCGCCGTCGCTATCGAGCTGACGGCGGACGATCTCGACGCGATCGCCGCTGCCCTGTCACGGATCATCGTTCAGGGCGAACGCTATTCGCCCGACCGGCAGAAGCTGGTCGGGCGCTGAGGTGAGCAAACCCGCCCAGCCTGGGCGGAGCCGTGAGGAACTGAACATGACACAGGGAATCGACAACAAGGTGGTCGTCATCACCGGCGCCAGCAGTGGCCTCGGCGCCGAGACGGCGCGCCATCTGGCGAAGGCCGGCGCCAAGGTGGTGCTCGGCGCGCGCCGGCTCGACCGGCTCGAGGCGCTCGCGGGGGAACTCGGCCTGCCGGCCGGCGCGGTCCTCAAGACCGACGTCACCGACCGGGAGCAGGTCAAGGCGCTGGTCGACCGCGCCGTCGAGCTTCACGGTCGGATCGACGTGATCCTCAACAATGCCGGCGTCATGCCGAGCTCGATGCTCGACAAGCTGAAGATCGACGAGTGGGATCGGATCATCGACGTCAATATCAAGGGCGTCCTTTACGGCATCGCGGCGGCGCTGCCGCTCATGCAGGCGCAGAACGCGGGCCAGATCATCAACGTCTCCTCGGTCGCCGGCCACAAGGTCGGCCCGGGCGGCGCCGTCTATGCCGGCACCAAATGGGCGGTCAGGGCAATCTCGGAAGGCCTGCGCCAGGAGGTGAAGTCCTGGAACATCCGCACCACCATCGTCTCGCCGGGCGCAGTCGCGACCGAACTCACGGATACGATCACCGATCCGGACGTCGCCGCCGGCATGAAGACGGTTTACGAGCGTGCCATCCCGGCAAGTTCTTTCGCCCGCGTAGTGGCGTTCGCGATCAGCCAGCCTGACGACGTGGACATCAACGAGGTCGTCTTCCGGCCCACCAGCCAGATGTATTGATCGCGCGACCCGCGCGTGGCCGGAGCGGCGCATGCCATTCTCGTTCTTGAGGGGACGCGCCCGGCCGGCAGCTCGGATCGCATCCGGGCTCCGTCCCGCATCCTGCGCTGGCACGGCCGCCGGCAAGAACGAGCGTGCGCGCCAATTATGATCAGGTCTCATAAGTCCAATCGATCCGACGCCTCTAATTCTTTCCGGCCAGGCAGCTAGGATCAGACTGGCCGGCCAGCGTTTCTTTGGACCGGAATGAGCGGGAGACGCGAGGGCGTCGGCCGCGAAGCGTGCGCGGGGTCGCCCCAACTGCAACGGAGATAGAGGTGCCATGAATCTGCTGACCGCAACACTCGTATCTGTCGCCCTCGCCACTCCGGTCTTCGCTCAAGGAACCGCCAACGTGCCCACGCCCCCGCAAAGCGCCACCGCGCTGTCCGCGGCCGACATCCAGTCGGTCTCCCCTGCCCTGGGCAGATATGCGCAGGAGGACGTCGTCGGCAGCCTCTGGGAGCGTCCCCAGCTGTCCCGTCGCGACCGCAGCGTCGTGACCGTGGCGATCCTGATCGCCCGCAACCAGACCGCCGACCTGCCGCACTACATCAACGTCGCCCTCGACAGCGGCGTGACCCCGCGCGAGCTGTCCGAGATCATCACGCACCTCGCCTTCTATGCCGGCTGGCCGAATGCGATGGCAGCGGTTGCCGTCACCAAGGACATCTTCGCTCGGCGTGGGATCGGGGTAGACCAGTTGCCCGACGCATCGCCACAGCTTCTGCCGCTCGATGAGAAGGGAGAGGCCGCGCGCGTCGCCAGCGTGCAGGGTCTGCTTGGAACCGCTTCTCCTGGCCTGGAGCAGTTCACCACCGATCCGCTCTTCAAGGATGTGTGGCTGCGTCCGGATCTATCGCCGCGCGACCGCAGCCTGGTGACGATCACCTCGCTGATGGCCAACGGACAGGTCGCTCAGTTGGCCGGTCATCTCAACCGAGGGCTCAACAATGGCCTGACGCAGGAACAGGCCGGAGAGGTGGTCACGCAGGTCGCGTTCTATGCCGGGTGGCCCAACGCGTTCTCCGCCGGCCCCGTGGCCGTCGAGGTCTTCAAGAGCCGCGCCAAGTGAGGCTGGTCGTCGAGCTGGTGGCTGCCGTGACCGGGCCTCATGCGCCGTACGGTAAGCACGGTTGTCGGCGCGATCCCGTCATAGCGCGGCAAGTATTCCGTTGGCCGCCGCGCGGTCACAGAAACGAGCACGCTATGGAAGTGACGATCTATGGCACAACGCGCTAGGTGGATACAGGGTTGGAGCCGTCGGGGCCGCGTGCGCTATCCCCGGTCCGGCGCCGTGGGCGGCCGGTTCCGCGGCGACGGCCAGTGGATCAGGGGATTGGCCATTGTCGTGACTGTGGCGGCTGCGCCAGGATTTGCGGCCGCGCAGCAAGCCGGCGACGCGGGCCGTGGCCAAACCCTTTTTCAGCGCCAGTGCTCCGCCTGTCACCAGATCGCACAGGCGCGCAACGGCGTCGGTCCCACCCTTCAGGGGGTGAACGGGCGTGCCGCCGACACCGTGGAAGGCTTCAACTACTCGCCGGCGATGAAGAACTCGGGTGTCGTGTGGGGTCCCGAAACGCTTGAGACCTATCTCGCCAACCCGACCGCGATGGTGAAAGGCACGCGCATGGTGCAGCGCGTGCCAAACGAACAGCAGCGCCGCGACATCATCGAGTTCCTGACGGCCGGCCAGTAGGTGGCGAGCCGGCGGCCACTCGAGCTGTCGAGCGGCGCGCCGTTTGGCCTCGTTTCCAAGCGTTCGGGGGAGAAGAAACCCATTTTGCCCGGGTGCGTCTTGATCCTTCGGCGAAAGATGGCTGTTCAGGCCGTGCCTTCATGGAGCTTCGCGATCGCAAGCGTAGCGGCCATCGGGACCGGCAACGGCGCGCTTCGGTGATGGTGAGACGGCTGTTCCCCATCGCGGCGCGCCCCTTCATCTGTGCCCCCCTCACCATCCTCGCGTTTGCGTCAGCCGGCCTGTCCTCGACCGCGTCGGCGCAAGGCACAACACATGGCTGGCCGATCGTCGGGACAACGGCGCGCGACTGGCGGATGGAGGTCGTGTCGGAGAGGCTCGACTATCCCTGGGATTTCGTGGCGACCGGGAGCGGTTCATCCTGACCGAGAAGGCCGGGCTCGTCGTCATGATCGAGGATGGGGGCTTCGACGCGTTGCCCTCAAGAACTCGGACACGCTGCGGACAGAAGGCGGCGCCGGCCTGCTCGGCCTTGCGCTGGTGCCAGACAGACTTTCGCGCGAGCGGGCGAGCCATCCTGTACTCTTCCTACGAGAGGAATGCCCTCCCTTCAACAGGATCATCGCCGCGCGGTTCGATGGTAGTGTCTGGCGGGAGCCAGACATATTGGTCGACGTAATCCCCGGTCATCGCCTCTACAATGGCGGGCGGATCGCGATTGGGAGGCTGGACCGAGAACCGCGCATGGCCGCAAGACCTCGGATCTCGCCGGCAAGATCCTGCGGCTGACGTTTGCAGGGACGGTTCCCGCAGACAATCCGTTTCAGGGATCGTTCGTTTATTCCTACGGTCACCGTAAGCCGCAGGGGCTCGCCTGGAACACGGCCGGCGAGCTGTTGGTCGCCGAGCATGGCCAGTCAACGCGACGAGATCAACCTGGTCCGTGCCGGCGGCAATTACGGCTGGCCGCTGGTATATGGCGGCACCCAGCGCGTGACGCGAAAACGCCCCCGTGGAACTCATGAGACGCCCTCATAGGCTTTTGCGCATTTCGAGCTCTAATCGCATAGGCGAGCCGGTGCTAGCCTTCCCAAAGGTCAAACAAAGTTCAGAAGAACCCGCCCCCGCTGAACCGAGATCGTTCGTCTGCCGGCGAGCGCAATGTTGAGGCGGGCTTCGCATCGTTTTGCGAACTCGTCGACGCAAGTCGGCTGTCCCAGGTTTCATGACGACATCAGAGAGCAAAGCGATGTGCGACAGGTGTGGCAATCTCACTCACCATGACGAGTTGGCGGCACTGGCGCGCCGGAAGCTTCTCCTCGCTGGCGCCGGTCTCGCCGCTGCCCCCCTTCTGGCGGGGATGGCATCCGACGCCCACGCGCAACAGGGCGCTCCTCCTGCCGGCACCGGGCCGTTCAAGGCGCGCGCGTGGGCCGCTCCCGACAAGGCGGCGCGGTTCGCCCCCACCGAGATCAACCGGCGAGGGATTGGTCCGAAGGATGTGCGGATCGACGTTCTCTATGCTGGCATTTGCCATTCGGACATCCACACCGCTCGCGCCGAGTGGGGTCCGCCCGCGAGCTACCCCGTCGTGCCGGGGCACGAGATCGTCGGTAGGGTGACGGCGATCGGCAACGCGGTGACGAAGTTCAGGGTGGGGGATATTGCTGGGGTCGGCGTCATGGTCGATTCCTGCGGGACTTGCGAGAACTGCCTGGCGGACCGCGAACAGAACTGTCTGAACGGGGCGACGTTCACTTATGACTCCCCCGACAAGGTTTCCGGCGGTCTCACCTATGGCGGCTACTCGACGGCGCTCGTGGTCGCCGAGCATTTCGGTATCCGCATTCCACCGGGCGTCAATCTCGCCGGAATGGCACCGATCCTGTGCGCCGGAATCACCACCTTCTCGCCGATGCAGCACTGGCGGTTGCAGCGTGGCCAGCGCGTGGCGGTGATCGGTCTCGGCGGCCTCGGTCATATGGCGGTCAAGCTGGCCGTTGCCCGGGGCGCGGAGGTGACGGTGTTCACGACGACGCCGGGCAAGGTCGAGGACGCAAGGCGGTTCGGCGCCCGCGAGGCCGTGCTGTGGAGCGATCAGGCCGCCTTTGGCCGGCTGGCCAATCATTTCGACCTGATGATCGCGACGGTTCCGAAGGCGTTCCCGGTCCAGCAGTTCATGAATCTACTGAAGCTCGACGCGACGCTTGTCAATGTCGGTGCGCTCGAGGACCTGAACGGCCTCAACGGGATGGCGAACGGCTTCGGCCGCAAGAGCCTCGCCGGGTCCATGGTCGGCGGCATCGCCGAAACCCAGGAGGTCGTCGACTATTGCGTGGCGCGCAACATCAGCGCGGATGTCGAGATCATCAGGCCCGACCAGATCAACATGGCCTGGGACCGGGTGGTGAACAAGGACGTTCGCTATCGCTTCGTGATCGACATGGGCGCGGCCTGAGAGCCGGCCCCCGGCGTGGAGATAGTATCGTGGAAGAACAAAAGCCGGCTTATTTCGTCTTCGAAGTCACGGTTCGTGATCCGGACGCTCTGAAGCGCTATCAGCAAAAGGTCGAGGACACCTTCAGAGCCTATGGCGGCAAGCGAATTGTGGCGGGCGGAAAGATCGAAGCCATCGAAGGTGCTGCCCCTCAGGGAAGGATCATCATCCTCGAATTCGACACGATCGAGCAGGCGCACGCCTGGCTCGATTCTCCCGAATATCAGGCGATCGTTCACTATCGGCACGCAGCGGCGGAGACCCGGGCCTATCTGGTCGAAGGCGCGTGACAGACATTCTGCCGCCGGGCCGGACCGCGTCTGGCGCCCTCTGCACCGGGTGCCTGTGCACGAACGCCAGACCCTCAAGTCTTGAAAGGAACCACCATGTCCGATTGGAGCCGTATTTCGCCCGAGAACCCCGAAGCTACCGACACCGGCAATGTCAGCCGGCGCCGCATGGTCCAAGCCGGCGCCGGAATGGCCATCGGCGCTGCGATGGCGCCACTGGTCCTTGCCGAGAATGCACAGGCACAGGCGATGAACGGCGCGAAAACGCTGATCATCGCCTCGCACCCGTACCCCGACCGTTCGGTGGTCAACAAGGCGTTGTGGGAGGTGGCGGAGAAAGCAGAGGGTGCCAGATACACCAATCTCGAGACCGTCTATGGCGACAATCTGCGCGGCTTCGACCGCGCGGCGGAGCGCCGGCGCTATGAGGAGATGGACCGGCTGGTTCTGATGTTCCCGATCCACTGGTTCAACCTGACCCCCATGCTCAAGGCTTATCTGAACGAGATCTGGGGAGTGGGAGCGCCGCCCGAGCTCCGGGGCAGGGAACTGCTGGTCGTGACCACCACCGCTGGCGACGCGAATGCCTATACGCGCGAGGGCCGCCTCGGCTTCACCATCGAAGACGTGCTAACTCCGCTGCGCGCCAGTGCCAGATATACCGGCATGACATTTTCGGCGCCGCTCGCCTTTCTCGGTGCCGCCGGGGCCGGACCCGATGCGCTGCGCAGGTATCAAGACGCATTCGCGGCAAGGCTGCGCGAGGCGCCGAGGAAGGCCTGACGATTCGCAACTACTTGCATGAAGATACAGCTACCTAACCGAGCATCCTGCTGAATATTCAGGCTGGTACATCTTACGCTTAGGTGCCATCGTGGCGCTGTGTGGCATCGACAGCGTCTTTGCCGTGCAAGCCCTCCTTGGGCGTTTCCTCCCTAGACTTTGGCCGCTCGTTCGACGAGCGGCCTCTTCTTTTTGGTAGGCCTAAAGCGTGTCGCGTTTGATTGAGGCGAATCAGGCCGTTTGCCAGAGTGCTTGCGCGTTCAGCGGGCTCGATGGTCGCAACGAGCGGGCCGATGTAGCGCATGCGTCCGCGACCGAGCGGCTCTGAGCAGGTCGCATCCCGGAACTTATCGGGCGAAGACCTCCTCCATCGGATTGCGATCGAGCGATATGGCGGCAGAAATCAGGGCCTGCCATCTGCTGAGGAGTTATGGCCGCCGGAGATTTCCTCGATCTGGCGACATCTTCGTGCTGCTTTGTTTTTCTCTGATCGGCAGTTCCGCGTGCCAAATCGTCGTCGGCCAATGTCCCGGCATTGATTGCTGGTCGCAGCGAGCGGGGCCGCCTGGCTGATTTCTCGCCATTGCCCCTTGGAAGGGAACATGTCGGGTTGATCGGTCTGGCCCCCGATCACGAAGGTGTCCTCCGCACGGGAACGATCCGCCGAGGAGTTGGACAGCGCCGTTCATGAAAGCTGCTCATAAGGTCGAGCGAGTTTCCCGGACTTATCCAGCGGCGCCCCGCCTCCTAGATCGCTGCTGGAATGAACCCGCACCTAATGGAGGTAGATACGTCAATGTCTTACAATCCAGAGGACCACATCGTTGAATGGCGCGACGTCGGCGCCGGATGCTCGCTGGCGGTTGTTGCCCTTCTCGGTCTTTTCGCGCTTGGCGGCGGATCGGCGACGCTGGCGCGAGAGCCGGCCGGCCTGACGGTCGTGCGCGCTCAAATCCCGCAACAGCCGATTTGCCCCGATGACGAGGTCGCCGTCGGACGAAAGCCCGAGCCGGCGGCATCGTGAGTCCGCGACGCGGCTGAGTGCCCGCCGGCTCAGGGCATGCCGAGCGGCGGTCGCACTCATGAGTTCATCTCATATCCCCATGCGATCGGCCGGCCCTAATGCGTTGCCGTCGGCCACGATAACATTCGAGCGACTCCAAACAGGCTGCGTGCCGGCACGGTTTTCGACCGTGCAGGCCCTGCGAAGCCTTTGGAAAGCTGACCGGTCGGCCGTGAGCGGTGCTTTCGTGCAGCGTGATCGCGACGGCATGACCACACCCGCAATCCCGAGGAGAGAGCCATGGAGCTGAGTATCAATGGTGCGAAGCACCAGGTTGATGTCGAGGCAGATACGCCGCTGCTGTGGGTTCTGCGTGACGAACTCGGGATGGTGGGCACGAAATATGGCTGCGGGCTCGCCCAGTGCGGCGCCTGCACCGTGCTTATCGACGGCCAGGCCACGCGCGCCTGCGTCACACCGGTGGAGAGCGTCGCGGGTGCCGAGATCATGACGATCGAGGCGATCACCGAGGATGCGGTGGGCCAGAAGGTCGTGGAAGCCTGGGTGTCCAATCAGGTGCCGCAATGCGGCTATTGCCAGTCCGGGCAGGTGATGGCGGCGACGGCCTTGCTGAAGCAGAACGCGCGTCCCACCGACGAGGACATCGCGGGCGCGATGGTCAATCTCTGCCGCTGCGGCACCTACAACGCGATTGCCGCGGCCGTCCGGCAAGCCGCCAGCGCGTGAGAGAGGCGACGCCATGAACGACATGACACCCATCGCCCTCCATGCCGGAGCGGATCAGCCGCTGAACCCGTCGCGGCGCGGCTTTCTGGGCGCCTCGCTCGGTGCTCTTGCCCTCGGGATCGCGCTGCCGGGCGGCGCCAGCGCCCAGGGCTCACCGCCGGCCATCACGCCCGGCACTCGGGTCAGTGCCTTCTTGGAGATCCGGCCCGACAATACGGTCCTCTTCCGCAGCGCCTTCATAGAGGGCGGCCAGGGCATCTACACCGGCCTGGCGCAGATCGTCGGGGAGGAGCTCGATGTCGATCCCGCCCAGTTCGTGGTGGAGGCCGCCCCACCCGGACCGGACTATCTGGTGATGAATGGCCGGCGCATTACCGGCGGCAGCAACTCGATGCGTTCGAGCTATGAGCCGATGCGTCGCCTCGGCGCCGCGGCGCGGCAGATGCTGCTCCAGGCCGCCGCGACACGGCTCGGCGTGCCGGCCGCGGAACTCGCCACCGAGCCCGGCCACGTGGTGCATGCCGCGTCCGGCCGGACGCTCGCCTATGGCGAGCTCGCCGGCGCCGCTGCCGACCTGCCGGTACCGACCGAGGTCGTGCTGCGCTCGCGCGCCGAGTTTCGCTGGATCGGCAAGCCGGTGGCTCGGATCGATGTGCCCGACAAGTCCACCGGGAAGGCGCGCTACACCATAGACCTGGCGGTCGAGGGCATGTTGCACGGCGCGGTCCAGCATGCGCGTCGTCTGGGCATGGAGCCGGCCTCCATCGCCAATGAGGACCAGGTGCGCGCCATGCCCGGCGTGCATTCGGTGCACAAGCTGCCCGGCGCTGTCGCCGTCGTCGCGAACAGCTGGTGGCGTGCCCGGCGGGCCGCCGAGGCGCTCCAGGTCACCTGGACCGAGCCGGCCCCCGGCACGGCGAACGCCATGCCGGGGGATTTTTCTTCGGAAGCGCGGCGGGCCGCGCTGGCCGCGGCGTCGGGAGACGGCATCGCTGCCGAAAGCTTCGGCGATGTGGACGGCGCATTGCGCACAGCGGCGCAGGTGATCGAGTCCACCTACCATGCGCCGTACCTGGCGCATGCTCAGTTGGAGCCGCCTGCGGCGCTCGCCCGGTGGAACGAGGATGGCACGCTGGAACTGTGGACGCCCAACCAGGCGCCCGATGTGTTTCAGGGCTTGGCGGCGAAGTGAACCGCCCCTAGATTCCTGGACGCCTTCTTCCCTAAATTTGAGGCAAGGAGGCCCCCGATGGGCAAAGCGAACTTCACCGAGGACTTCAAGCGCGACGCGGTCGTTCAGATCACCGAGCGGGGCTATCCGGTTGCGGAGGTGGCTGCGCGGCTGGGGATCAGCAAGTACTCGCTCTACGAGTGGAGGAAACGGTATGGCAAGTCCGCCACCGTGGCCCGCGATGACGATCAGGCCGCTGAGGTCCGCCGGCTAAAGCGCGAGTTGCAGCGCGTCACCGAGGAGCGCGACATCCTAAAAAAAGCGGCCGCGTACTTCGCCAAGGATGCAAAGTGAAGTACGCGTTCATGGCCGAGCATCGTCTGCAGTTTTCGATCCGCGCCATGTGTCGGTGCCTCCGCGTCCAGCCCAGCGGCTTCTACGCCTGGCTGAAGGATCCGCTGAGCAAGCGCGCGCTGGAAGACCAACGACAGACCGAGCTGATCCGGGCGGCATGGAGCGAGAGCGGCAGGGTCTATGGCTATCGCAAGCTTCACGACGACCTGGCGGACATGGGCGAGCACTGCTGTCCCAACCGGGTTGCGCGGCTGACGCGGCTTGCCGGTATCCGGGCGCAGATCGGCTACAGACGCCGCCCCGGCCAATATGGAGGCAAGCCCTCCTTGGCGGTCGACAACACGCTCGATCGCCGTTTTGACACGGAGGCGCCTGACAAGGCCTGGGTGACCGACATCACCTACATCCGCACCCACGAGGGCTTCGCCTATCTGGCGGTCGTGATCGACCTCTTCTCCCGCCGCGTCGTCGGTTGGTCCATGCAGGTCCGGCAGACGACCAACGTCGTGCTTCAGGCGCTGCTGGCCGCCGTCTGGCGACGCAAGCCGAAGGACCGTGTGCTGGTGCATTCGGATCAGGGAAGCCAGTTCACCAGCTTGGAGTGGGCTTCATTCCTGAAACACCACGACCTGCAGCCCTCGATGAGCCGTCGCGGCAACTGTCATGACAACGCCGTGGCCGAGAGCTTCTTCAACCTGCTCAAGCGCGAACGCATCCGCCAAAAGGTCTACCGCACGCGCGACGAGGCACGCCGGGACGTGTTCGATTACATCGAGATGTTCTACAACCCCACCCGGAAGCACGCACGCAACGGAATGCTGTCGCCAATCGAGTTCGAACGGCGGCACAAAGCGAAAGCCGAAGGCGTCTAGAAAACGTGGGGCGGTTCATTGCGCCCGGCTTGGTGATCACCACCCAGGCGACGCGGGCCATCTTGGCGGCGAGCGCCACGGTGGCTTTGTTATTGTGCATCCGGCTCTGTAGGCCGTCGATCCAGCTACCGAGCCGATCGCAGGACCGGTCGAGATGGAGCAGGCAGGATCGGGCACCGTGGATGAGGAGGCGTCTCAGATACGAGCTCCCTCGCTTGCTGATGCCGAGCAGGGTCGTCTTGCCGCCGGTCGAGTACTCCCGCGGCACGAGGCCGAGCCAGGCTGCCATGTCGCGCGCCTTGCGGAACTGCAGACCCCGGCCGGCCGCCGCCAGCAAGGCCGTCGCGGCAAGCGGCCCGATGCCTGGCACCGTCATCAGGCGGCGCGCCGTATCGTCAGCCGCGGCGACGGCCTCGATCTCTCCGGTGACCTCCTTGATCCGGGCCTCGAGGTTCTTGACGTCGTCGAACAGCTCGGTGAGCAATCGCCGCATCGCCGGGCTGAGGTCGTTCTCCTCGTCGGCAACCACGCGGGGAAGATCGGCTTTGAACTTCCCGGCACCCTGATGCATCGCGATCCCGTACTCGAGGCAAAAGGCGCGCATCTGGCAGATCACGCGCGTGCGCTGAGCGACGAGGCGATCGCGGACGCGGTGAAGCGCTTGCCGGTCGACTTGCTCCGGTGACCGGATCTCGACGAAGCGCATCGTCGGGCGTGTGACGGCCTCGGCGATCGCCTCGGCGTCGATGATATCGTTCTTGTTGGACTTCACGTACGGCTTCACGAACTTGGCCGGGACGATGCGCACCGTGTGTCCCAAAGCCTTCAGCTTGCGGGCGAGCCACTGGGAGCCGGGACAGGCTTCCATCCCGACCACGGTCCGCGCTGCGCGCTCGAAGAACTGCAGCAGCGTCTCCCGCCGGAACGTAGAGCGCTGGATCGGCGCCCCGGTGCCGTCCAGCCCGACGACGTGGAAGGTGTTCTTGCCGATGTCGATCCCGAAGACGGCCGCGTCACGGGGCTTGTTGCGTTGGGTCATGCTGGTCTCCTCTTCGCACGATGCCTCGATAGAATGAGGCGGGGAGACGGGGCGGCCGTTTGCGGCACCGGACATGTCGACATCGTCACGACGGCGGACGCACCGATCCCGGAGCCGGAAGAAGATGAGGGCTTAGCCGCTATTTCCGATCGGCTAATGACTGAGCTGACCTCTCATCGGACGCTCGGACTGCGTCAAGCACTTGGCGAACGCCCTGATGTCGCCTTCCTCGCAGCGCTGCATGCCCTAACATTGCGGAGCTTCTATCATTACGGCTCTGACAGCTGCCTTGAGCTTGAGCTGAAGAGCGTCGGCTTTAGCGCCCAGGCGCCAGGGCTGAATGACAGCGCGTCTGCTGAAGCGATCCGCGCGCGTCATGAAAATTGGGCACGGGCACTCCCGAAGGAATCGACGGAGCTTTGGGACGCTCTGCAGGAATGGGACAGCGACAGCCGATCGAGCCTGTTCGCTCATGTCGTCAGCCTGTCGGTCAATGCCGTGCACGAGGCCTGGAACCGGCGCCCACGGACCCTCCATCATGCCGATCAACTCGGTTGCGCCGTTGAGCTCGATATGGTTGCCGCTGGATGGCGGCCGACCGTCGACAATTTCCTCGGTCGCGTAACCAAGGCCCGCATTCTTCAAGCGGTAAGCGAGGCGAGAGATCAACGTGCCGCTGATCGTATCGAGCATATGAAAAAGGGCGATATGGCCCGCGAGGCCGAGAGCCTTCTTGCCGATACGGGCTGGCTACCCGAGCCGTTGCGCGGAGCCGAGCCAAGGGCAAGCGCAGAAACGACGGCCAAAGGTGACATAACGGCCGTCGTTGAAGATGTGCTATTCCAAGCCTGGGGGTCGACATCTGGTCGATCCCGGCACCGTAGAATGTTCAGTGGCATTCCGAACACAAGCCTCGTGTTGGAAAACCCGCGTGTCAGTGCGCGAGGTTCTTCACGATGTCCTCGACCATTTTCTTTGCGTCGGCGAAGAGCATCATGGTGTTGTCGCGGAAGAAGAGTTCGTTCTCGACGCCGGCGTAACCGGCCGCCATGCCGCGCTTGATGAACAGCACGGTCTTGGCCTTCTCCACGTCCAGGATCGGCATGCCGTAGATCGCCGAGGTCGGGTCGGTCTTCGCCGCCGGGTTGGTCACGTCATTGGCGCCGATGACGAAGGCCACATCCGCCTGCGCGAACTCCGAGTTGATGTCCTCGAGCTCGAACACCTCGTCATAGGGCACGTTGGCTTCCGCCAGCAGCACGTTCATGTGGCCGGGCATGCGGCCGGCGACCGGGTGGATGGCGTACTTCACCTCGACGCCTTCGCTTTTAAGCCGGTCGGCCATCTCGCGCAGCGCATGCTGAGCCTGCGCGACCGCCATGCCGTAGCCCGGCACGATGATCACCTTGGCCGCGTTCTTCATGATGAACGCCGCATCCTCCGCCGAGCCCTGCTTGACCGGGCGCGTCTCGACCGCACCCGCCGGGCCGGCCGCGGCATCGCCGCCGAAGCCGCCGAGGATGACCGAGATGAAGGAGCGGTTCATGCCCTTGCACATGATGTAGGACAGGATCGCACCCGAGGAGCCCACCAGCGCGCCGGTGATGATCAGCGCCGTGTTGCCCAGCGTGAAGCCGATGCCCGCCGCCGCCCAGCCGGAGTAGGAGTTCAGCATCGAGACGACGACCGGCATGTCGGCGCCGCCGATCGGCACGATGATCAGGCCGCCGAGCACCAGCGACACGATCACGATCAGCCAGAACACGGTGTGGCTCTCGGTCGCCACCAAGACGCCGATCAGCACGACCAGCAGCGCGGCAAGGCCGGCATTGATGACGTGACGGCCCGGCAGCAGGATCGGCTTGCCGCTCATATTGCCGTTCAGCTTGGCGAAGGCGATCACCGAGCCGGTGAAGGTGATGGCGCCGATGGCGACGCCGAGGCTCATCTCGATCAGCGCCTGTGCATGGATCTGGCCGGGATCGCCGATGCCGAACGCCGCCGGGGCGTAGAGCGCGGCCGCCGCCACCATCACCGCGGCGAGACCGACCAGCGAGTGGAACGCCGCCACCAGCTGCGGCATCTGCGTCATGGCGATCTTCTTGGCGATGATCGCGCCGGCGCCGCCGCCGATGGCGAGGCCGCCGATCACCAGCGCCCAGCCGCCGAAGCCCGACGGGGGCGAGGCCGCCAGCGTGGTCAGCACGGCGATGGTCATGCCGACCATGCCGAACATGTTGCCCTGGCGCGAGGTCGACGGGCTCGACAGCCCGCGCAGCGCCATGATGAACAGCACCCCGGAGACGAGGTACAGGAGAGCGACGATATTGGCGTTCATCCGCGCGCCCTCACTTCTTCTTCGAGTACATGGCGAGCATCCGGCTGGTCACCAGGAACCCGCCGAAGATGTTCACGCTGGCGAGGATCAGCCCGAGGAAGCCGAAGCCCTTGGCCCAGCCCGTGCCTTCCGCCACCGTATCGACGCCGACCGCCAAGAGCGCGCCGACCACGATCACCGAGGAGATCGCGTTGGTCACGCTCATCAGCGGCGTGTGCAAAGCGGGGGTCACCGACCACACCACGTAATAGCCGACGAACACCGCCAGCACGAAGATGGCGAGGCGGAACACGAAGGGGTCGATCGCCCCGCCCGACACCGCATGCACCGCCGCGCCCGCCAGCTCGGCATAATGCTGCGCCGCCGCGTCCGCATATCCTTGAGCCGCCTCCGCCGCCTGCCGCGCCACTTCCGCCGCCGTGCGTGCGCCTTCCACCGCGTTCTGGGCGATCGGATCGCCCGCTACCGGATTGGCCATTTCCTAAATCCCCTGAAAGCCTGAGACCGCAGCGCCGCGCGCTCCCCGGCGCGGCCTCGGCCCGTCACTGTCCGTCATGGCGGAGGGCGGAGCCCGTCGCCGGTCTCCCGGCCGCCCCGCCGCTCGCGTGCGCCTTACGCCGCCGAGGCTTCCGCCGGTTTGAAGTTCGGGTGCACCACCGCCCCGTCCTTGGTCAGCAGCGTCGCCTTCACCAGCTCGTCGTCCCACTTCACGCCGAGCGTCTTCGTGCCCTTGTCCACCAGCGTCTCGACGAAGGCGTACAGGTTCTTGGCGTAGAGCTGCGAGGCGGTCGCCGCCAGCCGGCCGGGAACGTTGAGATAGCCGACGATCTTGGCGCCGTTCGCCGTGGTGACGACCTCGCCGGGGACCGCGCCCTCGACATTGCCACCGCGCTCCACCGCCAGGTCGACGAGGATCGAGCCGGCCTTCATCGCCGCCACCATCTCGCCCGAGACGAGCTTGGGTGCCGGACGGCCGGGGATCAGCGCCGTGGTGATCACCACGTCCTGCTTGGCGATGTGCGCCGCCACCAGCGCCGCCTGCTTGGCCTGGTACTCGGCCGACATCTGCTTGGCGTAGCCGCCCGCCGTCTCGGCCTGCTTGAACTCCTCGTCCTCCACCGCGATGAACTTCGCGCCGAGGGACTCCACCTGCTCCTTCGCCGCCGGGCGCACATCGGTGGCCGAAACCACCGCGCCGAGCCGGCGCGCGGTCGCGATCGCCTGCAGCCCCGCCACGCCCGCGCCCATCACGAAGACGCGCGCCGCCGGCACCGTGCCGGCCGCCGTCATCATCATCGGGAAGGCCCGGCCGAACTCGGCGGAGGCATCCACCACCGCGCGGTAGCCGGCCAGATTCGCCTGGGAGGACAGCACGTCCATCACCTGCGCGCGGGTGATGCGCGGCATCAGCTCCATGGCGAAGGTCGACACGCCGGCCTTGGCGAGCGCGTCCAGCTCCGCCTCGTGGCCATACGGGTCCATGATCGCGATCACCAGCGCGCCGAGCTTGGCGCCCTTCAGCGACGCGGCATCCGGACGGCGCACGCCGAGCACGACATCCGCCCCGGCCACCGCCGCGGCGTTGTCCGCCACCACCGTGCCCCCCGCGCCCTCATACTCCCCGTCGCCGATCCCCGACGCGACGCCAGCTCCAGACGCGACAATTACCTCCGCACCCAGACCAACATAACGCTTAACAGTCTCCGCAGACGCAGAAACCCGTGGCTCCGAGGCGGAGCTCTCCTTGATAACCGATATGCGCATATTTCCCCCTGTCGTCTCAGGTCGCGCCGGAGTTGACAAATCAGCGGTCACCGGCCGAGCGCCTTCGTTCTGATGTGTCGTTTCCAAGGCTCACATACCCGGGTAGTTCGGGCCCCCGCCGCCCTCGGGCGTCGTCCAGCTGATGTTGAGGTTCGGGTCCTTGATGTCGCAGGTCTTGCAGTGCACGCAGTTCTGCGCGTTGATCACGAAGGTCGGCTGGTCGGCCTTCGCGTCCGTTGGCTCGACCCATTCATAGACGCCGGCCGGGCAGTAGCGCGCCGAGGGGCCGGCATAGACGTCGTGCTCGGACGCCTTCTGCAGGGCGAGGTCGCCGACCTTCAGGTGTACCGGCTGGTTCTCCTCGTGATTGGTATTGGAGAGAAACACCGAGGAAAGGCGATCGAAGGAGACGGCACCGTCCGGCCGGGGATAGTCGATGCGCTTCGCGTCGGCGGCGGGCTTCAACGAGGCGTGGTCCGGCTTGCCGTGTCGCAGCGTGCCGAACGGGGAAGCCTTCAGGAGCGTGTTGCTCCACATGTCGAGCCCGCCGGCGGCGATGCCGAGATAGGTGCCGAGCTTCGACCAGAGCGGCTTCACATTCCGAACCGGCCACAGGTCGCGCCCTATCTCGGAGCGGCGCCAGCCATCCTCATAGGCGGAGAGCTCGTCATGAGCCCTTCCGTCGGCGAGAGCGGCAGCAGCGGCCTCGGCCGCGAGAATGCCGGAGAGTACCGCGTTATGGCTGCCCTTGATGCGGGGAACATTCACGAAGCCGGCCGCGCATCCCAGAAGCGCGCCGCCGGGAAAGACCAGCTTCGGAACTGACTGATATCCACCCTCGGTGATCGCCCGCGCCCCATACGCCAGCCGCTTGCCACCCTCGAAGGTGTCGCGCACCAGCGCGTGGGTCTTGAAGCGCTGGAACTCCTCGAACGGGGAGAGATAGGGGTTTGAATAGTTGAGGTGGACCACGAAACCCACCACCACCTGTCCGTCCTCAAGGTGGTAGAGGAAGGAGCCGCCGCCCGTGCCGGCGTCGAGCGGCCAGCCGAAACTGTGCTGTACCAGCCCGGGGTGATGCTTGTCCGGAGCGACCTGCCATAGCTCCTTGAGCCCCAACCCGAACTTCTGCGGCTCGCGGCCTTCGTCGAGCCTGTAGCGCGCAGTGAGCGTCTTGCTCAGCGAGCCACGAGCACCTTCAGCGAACAGCGTGTACTTGCCTCGCAGCTCCATGCCACGGGTGAAATGCGCGTGCGGCTCGCCATCCCGGCCAATGCCCATGTCGCCGGTGGCGATGCCGACCACGCGTTCGACACCCTCGCTTTCGTCGAATAGAACTTCGTTCGCGGCAAAGCCCGGATAGATCTCGACGCCGAGTTCTTCGGCCTTGCCCGCCAGCCAGCGGCAGACATGGCCGAGCGAGCCGATATAGGCGCCGTGATTGCTCATGAGCGAGGGCATGAGCGCGTTGGGCAGCCGCAGCGAACCGGCCGGCCCGAGAAGATAGAAGCGGTCGTCGGTGACAGGGGTCTTGAGCGGAGGCGAGGCCTCCGTCCGCCAGTCCGGGAAGAGCCTGTCGATGCCGACGGGATCGATGACCGCCCCCGACAGGATATGAGCGCCGACCTCCGAGCCCTTTTCCACGACGACGACCGACAGGTCGGGATCGACCTGCTTCAGCCGGATGGCCGCCGCGAGCCCGGCCGGGCCCGCGCCGACGACCACGACGTCGTACTCCATGGCCTCGCGGGCGGCGGAGCTCATTTGGCGACGGCCTTCGTCAGCTCCGGAAGAACCGTGAACAGATCGCCGACCAGCCCGAAATCGGCCACCTGAAAGATCGGGGCCTCTTCATCCTTGTTCACGGCGACGATGACCTTGGAGTCTTTCATGCCGGCCAGATGCTGGATGGCGCCGGAAATGCCCACGGCGATGTAGAGGTCCGGTGCCACGACCTTGCCGGTCTGGCCGACTTGGAGGTCGTTCGGCGCATAACCTGCATCGACGGCGGCACGCGAGGCGCCGACCGCCGCACCGAGCGCATCGGCGAGCGGCTCGATGAGCTTCGCAAAATTCTCCGCCGAGCCGATCGCGCGGCCGCCGGAAACGATGGACTGCGCGGCGGTGAGGTCGGGTCGTGCGCTGCTGGCGACGGCCTCGCTGACGAAGCGCGTGCCGCCGGGGGCAGGCGCCACGGACACCGCGCTGACCGGCGCCGCATTACCCTCCGCCTGCGCCGGGAAAGCTGCGGTACGGACCGTGAGCACCTTGTGGGCATCGGCGGAGCGGACGCGCTGGATGGCATTGCCGGCATAGATAGGGCGCTCGAACGTGTCGGGCGAGATGACCGACGTCACGTCGGAGATCTGCATCACATCGAGCAGTGCGGCGATGCGGGGCAGGGCGCTCTTCCAGATCGCCGTGGCCGGCGCGACCAGCGTCTTGTATTCGGCGGCGAGCGCGACGCCGAGCACGCTCAGCGCTTCGGCGGACTGATGTTCCAGCCCGGCATCGTCGGCAAGAAGAACCTCCGCGACGCCCGCAAGGTTCGCGGCGGCATCGGCGACCGCCCGGCAATTATGGCCGGCCACCACGACATGCACGGGAGCGTCGAGCGCGAGGGCCGCAGTCAGGGCGCGCGCGGTGACCGGGTTGAGGGCTTTCCCGTCATGTTCCGCGAAAAGCAGCGTGGCCATGTCAGAGAACTCCCGCCTGTTTCAGATGGCCCACCAGTTCCCTGACAGAGCTCACCATGATGCCTGCCACGCGCTGCGCGGCTTCTGTTGTGGCGAGAATTTCCAGCCGGGGCGCGATGTCGCCGCCCCAGTCGGCGGGGGCCGTCTCCTCGATGGGTTTCTTCTTCGCCTTCATGATGTTCGGCAGGCTGGCGTAGCGCGGCTCGTTGAGGCGCAGGTCGGAGGTGATGACGGCAGGCAGGTCGAGGCTGAGCGTTTGCAGCCCGCCATCCACTTCACGGGTCACCTCGACCACGCCATCGCCGAGCACGACCTTCGATGCGAATGTTGCGAGGGGCCAGCCGAGCAGGGCGGAGAGCATCTGGCCGGTCTGGTTGCAGTCATCGTCGATGGCCTGCTTGCCTAGGATGACGAGGCCCGGCTGCTCCGCTTCGACAATCTTTTTCAGGATCTTGGCGACGGCGAGCGGCTCAATGCCGGCTCCGTCCGTCTTGACCAGCACGCCGCGATCCGCGCCCATGGCCAGAGCGGTGCGAATGGTTTCGTCGGTCTTGAGTGGGCCGATGGAGACGACGACGACCTCGCTCGCCTTGCCGGCTTCCTTGAGACGCAGTGCTTCCTCGACGGCGATCTCGTCGAAGGGGTTCATCGCCATCTTGACGTTCGCCAGATCGACGCCGGAGCTGTCCGGCTTCACCCGAACCTTCACATTGTAGTCGACCACCCGTTTGACGGGGACGAGGATCTTCATCTGTTACACTCCACTTCCGCCGGGGCGGTCATTCGAGGCTGATGCCTTCGGTGGTGATCAGGGCGCTTTTCGCAGCGCTGCTGCGCGGGCGAGGATGGAGCGGGCCCGCTGGCGAACGGGCTCGTCCACCATGTTGCCGTCGACCGCGCTGGCGCCGTCGCCGCTGGCGGCTACTTTCTCCGCCCATGCGATTTCCGCCTCGTCCGGAGCGAAGCCGCGACGAACCGGGTCGATCTGGGCGGGGTGGATGCACAGTTTGCTGCCGAAGCCCACCTCGCGGGCGTGACGGGCATCGTCGGTGATGAGCGCGAGGTCGTGGATCGACGTCGTGACGCCATCGGCCGGCGGGCTCAGCCCCGCGAGGCGCGAGGCCAGCACCAGCTCGGACCTCGCCGCCAGCAGCGCGGTGCGGGTGTGGGCGCATCCGAGATCCGCGCAGTAGTCGATCGAGCCGAAGGCAAGTCGCCCGACACCCGGCACTCCCGCCAATGCCCTTGAGCGCTCCATGCCTCTTGCCGTCTCGATGAGCGGGACGACAAACCGGCCGGGCCCGACAGCTTCGGCGATGGCCGCGATATCCTCGGGGCGTTCGGCCTTCGGAATCATGATCCCGCTGAAGCCGAGGCGCGAGACGGCCGCCACATCGTCAAGATGCCACGCCGTGCCGATAGCGTTGATCCTGACCATGATGGGGCAGTCGGAAAAGTCGGCGCGCAGCAGCCCGCGCGCCTCGCCTTTGGCGTCGGCCGGCACGGCGTCTTCGAGATCGAGGATGATGGCGTCCGCGCCGGACGACGCGGCCTTGGCGAAGCGCTCCGGCCGGTTTGCCGGGACAAAGAGCGGAGCGGTGAAATCGAGCGCGACACTCATGTCCATCGCGCCTCCGCCATCATGCCGGGAGGACCATTGGCCCGCGCGGTCCATAGCTTCATGACGTCGCCGGCCGGCTCTTCCGCGTTGAGATGGAACGGCGCCGTGTCGAACACGGGCGAGGCACCGCGGAACGAGAAGCCTTTCAGTGCGCGTCCCCGCAGCCGGGCGGCGAAGTTGAGCAGCAGCGTGGCCTGCAACGGACCGTGGACGACCAGCCCCGGATAGCCCTCGACGTCACGGGCATAGGGATTGTCATAGTGGATGCGGTGGCCGTTGAAGGTAAGGGCCGAGTAGCGGAACAGAAGCGCCGGCGTCGGCATGATTTCCTGCCGATGGGCGCCTTCCAGTGCCGGCGCGGCGGCGCCTTCCGGCGATGGGGTGGAGGTGGCATCGCGGTACACGATGTCCTGCGTCTCGCTCAGTACCGGGCGACCATCCGCGCTGATCTCATGGTCGACACGGACAAAGCACAGAACGCCGGTGCGTCCTTCCTTCACCGTCACGTCCGAGATGCGGGAGTGCTTCGTCACGACCTCGCCGATACGCGGGTCGGCGTGGAAGGTGAGCTCGCCGCCGGCCCACATGCGCCTCGGCAGGGGGACGGGCGGCAGGAAGCCGCCCTTGCGCGGGTGACCGTCCTCGCCGAGCTCCGATGTCGCGGCAGCCTTCTGCGCGAGGCACCAGTGAATGAGCTGCGGGGCGGGCGAATTGAGCGCGACCTCGTCGGCCGGCATGTCCAGCGTGGCCAGAAACCGCTGCACCAGCGCCTGCGTAAGCTGCTCGCTGGACGTTTCCTCGTGGCCGATCCACTGCTTCAGATGGTCGATGTCGATTTCGGCGGAACCGGACATGGCGAACTGCTTATGTGACCAAATATCCCCGCCCTGCCGAGCGCGAGATCGTCCAACCATTCAGCAACGTGCCATCCGCTCAATCCGGCCGAGCCGGAATGCTGGACCTCGCGGGGCGCGAAGAGAGGGCGCGCCCGGCGTCTGATCGGACTAGGGGTGGCACGTACAGGCGAAACGCCCATGTGTCCTCGGGCGCGGAGAGGAAGCCGGGCGACCCGCACGGCTCCTGTAATGCCGACAATGTCATGAAGCGTATCGTTGCGTCAATATGCGAAACTCAATTTCGCACAGCGGAACATAAATTCGCGTGCGATGCGGAGTGAACTGAGCCGCTCAGCTCGCCAGCATCGTCGCCAGCCCGCGGCAGAGATGGGCGAGACGAGGTCCGCAGTCCTGCTCCAGCTTGTCCGGGGTGATGTGGAAGGTGGGGGCGGCGCAGTTCATCGCCATGACCATCTGGCCATCCGGCGAGATGATCGGCGCAGCCACCGCCCGCGTATCGCGCTGCCATTCCCCATCGACCATGCAGAAGCCGCGCTCCTGCACCTGGGCGATGCAGTTCTCGATGCGGCTCTTCAGGTCCGGCCATTTGGCGCCGTGCGTGCGCGCAAAATGCCCGTAGAAATACTCGCGCTCTTCCGGCGAAATGCCGGCAAGAAATGCGCGGCCAAGCGCCGATGTCTCCATGGCGGCACGCGAGCCGACATCCAGATGCATGGTGCGCAGCGTCGATCCATTGCGCATGGCGACATAGATCATCGACAGGCGGTCGCGGCTCGCCAGTCCGATGGTCGCGCCGGAATGCTCGGCGAGCTGCTGCATGTAGTCGCCGGCGAGCTGGCGCACCTTCATGTTTGAAAGCACGCAATAGCCCAGGGCGAGGATCGAC
This sequence comes from Ancylobacter polymorphus, assembly GCF_022836935.1. Classification (NCBI taxonomy): domain Bacteria; kingdom Pseudomonadati; phylum Pseudomonadota; class Alphaproteobacteria; order Hyphomicrobiales; family Xanthobacteraceae; genus Ancylobacter; species Ancylobacter polymorphus. Next base: position 187,559 of record NZ_CP083240.1, read on the forward strand.
GGGCTCGGCTCGTAGCGGCCGGCGCCTTCGAGATGGTTGAGATAGCCGAGCCGCGTGAGGGTGTGTGTGAGCCGCGACACCGTGGGCTTGGGCAGCTTGGTGGCGGCGGAAAGCTCGGCATTGCCCATCGGCCCCTCGCCGGGCTTGAAGGCTCGGAGGATTTCAAAGGCCCGCCCGATGGCCGCGACAAACTTGCGGTCAGTCACGTCCATCTCGCCGTGAAGTTCATCGGCAGCGTGATCTTCCTTCGAGACGGTATTGGCCATGGGCTCTGCTCTACAGTGTTGTTCGTGGAAGGCGGTGAGCGCGGCCGATCCGCCCCTCTAACTGAATGGCCGCTGATCGGTGCGCCGCAAGTGGTTGCTGCTAAACTGCATCAAATAGCATAGAGGACGGAAGCGAAAGTGCCCATAGCGGAAGGATTTATTTCCATAGCGACGTTCATGTTCCGCACAACGAAATAGTTCATGGGTTGCAATCCGGCAGGATATCTTGCCAGCAACTCGGCGGGCGTCGTCATGGTTAAAGGGCGCATGTTGCCTTCATCAGGCGCGCGACGGCTTCCATGGCTCCCGCATGTTCGAAGTTTTTCAGTGTCTCCAGCAGGCGGCCGGCATCTTTTCCTAAAAGTGGCGTGGCGGATTGCATGAACTTGCCGGCCGTCGCCTCCATGGACATCGGCCGTTCAGGACTTCCGGCCGCGGCGGCGACGTCCTGCACGATCTGTTGCCCCGATTTCAGTGTCACCTGCAGCCGTGCCGACGCTCGGCCGATCTGCTCGAGCGTGACGATCTCTATCCTGTCGCGCAGCCGGGTGGTTTCAGGAGCGTTCACGCTCTCGTCGGTGAAGTCCTGCGGCAAGGCGCTATGACCAAGCAGCGACATGGCGATGCAATGCGTTAGGCTGAACTTAGCCTGAAGCGGCGTGCGAGGGCTGCGATGGCTGGCCACCTTTGGCGCCAGAGGGTTGACGCAGGCGTGCACGGTCAGGATGTCGTCAGGCGAGATCTGCGCAGCCAACTGGCGGGCCGCATCGATCGAGGCATGGGTGAGCTGGCACGCGGCGTAGGGCTTGAACGTGTTCTGAAGGCTCTGCCATTCGCCATCGAGAGGCGGGTAGGGCGGGTCGATCCTGCGCTGGAACAGAACGGAGAGCACGCCCTTCTCCTGCTGAAGCAGGCCGGGCGGCGGGAGAGCGCCGGAGGCCGCCAGCGTCGCCGACATCACGCCCGAACATGCGGCCTTGCCGACGAGCAGCGGCTTGGCGATGGACCCCGCCGAAGCCATCAGGCCAGCCACCTGCGAGGCAGCGAAGTTCACCCCTCTCTCGATATGCGTCTCGTCGAGCTGCAGCAGTGTCGCGCAGGCGGCGGCGGAAGAGAGCGTTCCCATGACGGCGGTCGGGTGCCATCCGGCATCGGCCAGCGCCACGCCGGTGCCATTCATGCCCCATCGGACGCCGACCTCGAAGCCGGCGACGAAGGCGCGCAGGACTTCCGCGCCGCCGAGCCCGCGATCCATGCCCAGCGCCATCGCCGCCGCGAAGGTCGGCGCGCCGACATGGTGGACGGACGCCAGATGAAAGTCGTCGAAATCGAGGGCGTGGGCGAAGGTGCCGTTGATCAGGGCGATGGGGGCGGCGCTGCCGGTGCGGCCGTCGAACGCGACCGCTTCGCCCTGCGAGCGCCATGCATGAATGGTCTCGGCGGCCAGCCGCGCTTCCCTGTCTTCCAGGGCCGCGAAACACACGGCAAACCAGTCGACGAGGCTTTGCTTGGCCATGTCCGCGACGGCGCGGGGAAGCGGCTGCTCCCTTAGCGAGGCGACGAAGCGCGCGATCTGCGCTGCCGTATCCGTCTCGCCGTCCGTTGCCGTCATAGCGCTGTCTGCCTCGTCACATGTCGATGGCGGATGAGCGTAGGGAAGCCTTCGTCTCCCGACCCGCAGCGACTTGAGGGAATATCGTTATTGGAAATGACAGCGTCAATATGCGATATGAAATTCCGCAGAGCGAAAGAAACGAAAAACGATAATGTTGGGAGGTGCCCATGTCGTCCAATGTCTGCTTCGCCCGAATAGACGCGCCGGAAAGCGGCCCGATGATCCGCTGGCGCGACGATGTCGCGGCTCCGTCCATCGAACGCCGGCAGCCGGCGGTTCGCGTTGCGCGCTACACCGCCTTCAATGTGAACCAGTCGGCCATCGTCGCGGAACTATCCGGGGCGGGGTCGGCCGACGATCTCCCCTCGGCGCCGAAGGGCATCGAGAGCTCGGTCCTGTTCGCGCACAAGATTTCCGAGTTCCGCCAGCCATCGCTGCACGCCGACGCGTCGCCGTCGATCCTCTATTCGGTCGTCTTCGACATTCCGCAGGAATGGCACGAAGAGTTCAACGCCTGGTACGATCAGGAGCACATGCCGATGATCTTCGAATGCCGGGAGTGGCTGCGCACGATGCGTTATCGCGTGGAGGGGAGCACGAAGGCGACGCATCTGGCGCTGCACTACATTCAGGATCCCAGCGCATTCGATTCGCCGCCGCTGAAGGCCGCCCGCCTCACTCCCTGGCGCAACGCCTTGGTGAAACATCGCTGGTTCACCGACGTCGAGAAGATGATCTATTACCGCCAGGGCTGACGGCCGGAAGCCTTCCGGCGGTATCGGGTTTTAGGGGACGGGGCGATGAGCCCCGCCCTGCGCGGGCTGATAGATCAGCCCTTGTTCTGCGCGGCGATATCGCGGCGCAGCCGGGTGCGGACCCACTGGGTCGCGCCCGAGCTGAAGCCGCCATCGATCGCGATCTCCGCGCCCGTGATGTAGCTCGACTGATCCGACGCCAGAAACAGCACGAGATCGGCACATTCCTGAGGCGTGCCCAGCCGCTGCATCGGGATGATCTGGCAAGCGGATTCCGCGTGGCCCGGCAGTCCCTCCCGCACGAAACCGGTCTCGGCGATCTGCGCCGGGTGGATCGAGTTGACGCGGATATTCCACTCGACGAACTCGATCGCCGCCGTCTTGCTGAGCCCGCGCAGTCCCCACTTGCTGGCGGTGTAGGCGGCGTCGTGATGCGGCATCAGGCCCGCCGTCGACGAGACGTTGACGATCGAGCCGCCGCCGCTGTCGCGCATGGCCGGGGCGGCCACCTTCATGCCGAGCATCGGTCCAGTCAGATTGACCGCCATGGTGCGGTCCCAACTGGCGATGTCGGTCTTCTCGATGCTCAGGCGGCTGATGGTGCCCGCATTGTTGACGAGGACATGCACCCCGCCGAAGAGCTTGCGCGTTTCATCGACGACGTGACGCCACTGGCCTTCATCCACCACATCGTGCTGGAAATACTGGGCGCGGCCACCCGCGGCGCGTATCGAGGCGGCCAGTTCCTCGCCCGCATCCGCCCGGAGATCGGTGAGCACGACGGCGGCGCCTTCCTCCGCGAAGGCACGTGCCTCCGCTACGCCCTGTCCGCCCGCAGCACCCGTGATGATCGCGACCTTGCCCGCCAGACGCATCGAACTTTCCTCAATCTGTTATGTTTTGGACGCCGACCAATGGGATCGGTCGGCGGATGATGTGCTCAGGGCTGGCCTTCGCACTCGGGAACGTCACTCAAAGGCGGCAACCAGGACAGGCGCCGCTTCGTCCAGATTTGCCTCGCCGGGCGCCCGACCTCTTCGGGGGCGTCGAGACAGCCGATGCGAAGCGAATAACGCGTCGGCGCCTCGGCCGCGCAGGAATAGATGGGTGATCCGCAGGTTCCGCAGAAGGCATGAGCGCGCTTTCCGCCGCTGTCCGCCGTCTTGAGGTAGCGGGTTGGCTCCCCGGAAATGATGCGGAAGCCGGCGGCCGGGGCCGAAACATTGGCACGGAAGGCGCCGCCCGACAGTCGCTGGCAATCCCTGCAATGGCAGATCGCAACATTGTCCGGCTCGACCTCGGCCTCGTAAGCGATGGCCCCGCAGTGACACTGCCCCCGGATCCGCATTCCGTGCTCCCGTAACCGGCTAATGCGCAGCAGGCATGGCGCCCGCTGCCTCGGCTATTTCCGCAGTCACTGCCGCCTGCGCGACCCTTCTGCCGGCAAGGCGGCCGGAGGTGAAGGCCCAGCCGAGATGATGCCCGTGACCTTCGATCAGTGCGCCTCCCAGACCGGAAGCGCCGCCGGCATAAAGGCCGGGGATCGGCTTGCCGTCGTCGTCGATCACCTCGAATCTGTCATTGATGGCAAGGCCGCCATCGGTGAAGTTGATCAGATAGCGCACCGGACCCAGCGCGATATAGGGGCCGCGCGAAAGCGCGTTCGAGCGTGTCGACGAGTTGTACTGGTCAATCGTGCTGCGGAGCGTCTGTGCGTTCACGCCGATCTTTCGCGCGAGCTCGTCGATGGTGGGACCTTCGCTGAAAATGTCTTTCCGGTTCTTCCGGTAGTCGGCGATGGACGCGTAAGCGAAGCCCGGTGCGGTCGAGACATAGTTGGGCCAGCCGGTGAACGTGTCCGCCAGTTCGCCGTCGAGAAGGATGTAGGCGATCTGCCCCGGCTGTGCGGCCACGGCCGGGCCGGGCCGGTCTTGCTCGTCACAGAAGCGCTCGCCATCCCGGTTGACCAGAATGGCGCCCTTCTCGAACATTTTCGGAGACGGGACGAGTACGGTGACGAGAAAGCTCATGATGAGCGGCCGGCAGAACGAGCCCGAGAACCGCTCCAGCGCCAGCCGCATAAGCATGGTGAGCCAGCGATAGGGCGGCAACGAGGTGACGAGTTTCGGCGGCGGTGCCTGAAAGCGTAGCCCCGCGAGATGAAGCTGCGGATTGAGGATGCGGGCGCCGAGATCCAGCGCCATATCGTGGCCGTCGCCCGTGTTGAGCGGATTGACCGGCTCCACGATGGCCATGCCCGGTGACAGATATCTGGCCCGTGCCTCCGCGCTGCCCGCATAGTCGCCGCTGCACAGGACGACGCCGCCACGCGCGGAGAATCGCGCCTCGCCCCGAGGCGTCTTGCAGACGACGCCGCTGACCCGGCCATTCTCTTTGACCAGGCCAGCAACCTGCGTCGAGGTGTGGATGGAAACCCCGAGTTTCCGGGCGCGCCGTTCGAGATGATAGATGTAGGCTCGCGAGTTCGGCAGCACGTTGTGCATGCGCGGGCGCCGGTGCGGCAGTTCCTTCACCGGCCCAAAGAACTCGACGCCCATTTCCCGCAGCCAGCGGAATGTCTCGGGCACGTTGTCGACGAGAATGCGCTGAAGCACCGCGTTCTCGGGAGCGTCGACCACGCTGTTAAACTTGCGCAGGTCGTCGAAATGGTCGTCCGTGGAGTCGAGAATTCCCTGACGGCGCTGATGTTCGGTGTTGGACGAGCTGATGGAGCCGACCGAGCGGGCGGTGGTTCCGCCGAGTTTGTCGCCCTTTTCCAGCAGGGCAACCGTTCGTCCCAGGGAGGCTGCCTCGATAGCGGCTGCCAGTCCGCTTCCTCCGCCGCCGACAACGACGACATCAAATTCCTGAACCACGATGACTGCGCCTTGATACGACCAGACGGTCAAGCACGCGCCCATTGGCGCCGGCACACAAAGCCATATGCCTGTCGCGCGTGTCAATAAATGATTGTCTTGTTTCGCATGACGAAACTAGTGAGCTAATTGTGCATCACCGTGCCAATCCGTCCGGCGCGGTGGGGACGGTAGCGCGCGAGTTCCTTAGTTCCTGCCAGCTTTAACCCGCCGGAATCTGCCCTTGCGTCATTCGATGCGGGACGGATGCGGCCATGTCCAAATTTTGAAGCTTGAGCTTTCGAAAACGTGCTGATAGTTTCGCTGTGCGGAACACGATGGTTGCCAAAGCTGTTCGATATTCGCGCCGCGCTTTTGCCGGATCGCAAGTCCTGCGCATCTCTTTTTGAGTCACTTGGAGTGTTTTTATGCGTGACGTAGTGATCTGCGAGCCGGTGCGCACCGCGGTCGGACGTTTCGGAGGTCAGTTCCGCTCGCTCGCGGCGCATGACCTCGGCACTATCGTTGTCAAAGGATTGCTTGAGCGCACCGGTTTGCCGCCGGAGCGCGTGGACGACGTTCTTTTTGCGCAGTGCTACCCGTCGATGGATGCGCCCGCCTTGGGCCGCGTTGTCGGTCTGAATGCGGGACTGCCCATCGAGGTCGGCGGGCTTCAGCTGGACCGTCGCTGCGGCTCGGGACTACAGACCGTGATCTACGGCGCGATGCAGGTCGCCACCGGGGCGTCGGATGTCGTCATCGCCGGCGGCGCGGAATCGATGAGTAACGCTCCGCTCTACTCGACGCATGTCCGGTGGGGCAGCACGGGCGATGGGATGGTTTTCCACGACTCGCTGGCGCGCGGGCGTGTCACGGCCGGCGGCACGAATTATCCCGTTCGCGGCGGCATGCTGGAGACCGCCGAGAACCTCCGGCGCGAATATGCCATTTCCCGCGAGGAGCAGGACGAGTTCGCCTGCGCGTCGCATCGCAAGGCGGTTGAGGCACAGCAGAGCGGGATCTTCGCCGAAGAGATCATACCGGTTCCGGTGACTTCGCGTGGCGTGACGACGAGCATCGACCGCGACGAGCATCCCCGCGCCGACACCACGGTCGAGACGCTGGCAAAGCTCAAGCCGCTCATGGGGCGCGAGGACAAGGAGGCCACTGTCACGGCCGGAAACGCCTCGGGCCAGAATGACGGCGGGTCGGCCTGCGTGATCACCACCAAGGAGATCGCGGAAGAGCTGGGCGTCGTGCCTTATGCGCGGCTGGTCAGCTGGGCCGTGGCCGGCGTCGAGCCTTCCCGCATGGGCATCGGCCCTGTGCCCGCCACCAGGAAGGCTCTGGACCGCTGCGGGCTCGACCTGAAGGACATCGATCTCATCGAGCTCAACGAGGCGTTCGCCTGCCAGGCTCTCGCCTGCACCCGCGACTGGAATTTCGACGGGGCGGACTGGGATCGCCTGAATGTCCATGGCTCGGGCATTTCGCTTGGCCATCCGGTCGGCGCCACCGGCGTCAGAATCCTCGCGACCCTTCTGCGCGAAATGAAGCGCCGCGATGCCCGCTACGGGCTGGAGACGATGTGCATCGGCGGTGGCCAGGGGCTGGCGGCGATCTTCGAAAATGTGAAGGCCGGAAACGACTGAAACAGGGACTGAGGTAAGTCGAAACGATCCGCACAAAAGCTGAGCCCCGTTAAATAGGGGCCAAAGGGAGGAATGAATGAACTATCGCAGGATTATCGCAGGAGCGTTCTTCGCCGGTGCCGTGCTGGCATCCGGCGCCGCCAATGCGCAGGCCCCGTTGCGCTTCATCGTGCCGTTCGGCGTCGGTGGCAGCGCCGACGTTCTGGCGCGATTCGTTGCTGCGGAACTGTCGCCGCGCATCAACCAGACCGTGGTCGTGGTCAATCAGCCCGGCGCCAGCGGACTGGTCGGCACGATGGCGACCTTCAATTCTCCGCCTGACGGCAACACCATTCTTCTGGCTGGCAGCAACCATCCCATCCTCGCCGCCACCAAGAAGAACCTGGCATTCGATGTCGTGAAGGACTTCCAGCCCGTCGTCGTGATGGCGCATGGCCCGCTGGTCTTCAGCGCGAACCCTAACGCGCCGTTCAAGACGCTGCCGGAGATGATCGCCTACGCCAAGGCCAACCCGGGCGGGCTCAAATATGCGACCGCCGGTGAGGTGGGCAGCGTCCCGCATCTGGCCGCCGAACTGCTCGGCAATGAGGCCAAGGTCAGCATGAAGGCGGTGCCTTACCCGAGCGGCGGCGCGGCGGCGCTCGACGTGATGGCGGGCGTGGTCCCCATGGGCGTGTCGGCCCTGACTAGCGTGCTGCCCTATTATGAGACGAACAAGCTCGTCGCCATCGCGCAGACGCCCAAGACCCGCTCGCCGCTCGCTCCGAATATTCCTACGGTTCATGAGCTGACCGGTCTGGACTACGACCTGACCTATTGGGTCGGCGTGCTCGCGCCGCGTGGTACGCCCGACACCCGGGTGGCCCAGCTCAACAAGGAAATCAACGAGATCCTCCGCTCGGAGAAGGGCCGTACCTTCTTCATGGCGCAGGGCTTCGAGCCGGCACCGGGTACGTCCGCCGAATTTGCGAGCTTCCTGGCCAAAGAGCGGAAGCTTTGGGTGCAGATTGGCAAGATGGCCAATATCCAGCCGCAGTAAGCCGGCACAGTTTCACGCCCGGCACTGCCGGATCGCGTGAAGACATATTTCTCATCGGGAGGTCGGGCACTCGTCCGGCCTCATATCGAAGCGACTTGAGTGGCCCCTGCCGGGTCGCCCATTGAGTGCGGAAAACTATGCGCAAGGTTGGTGTTATCGGCGCCGGGACTATGGGCTTCGGCATTGCGATCGTGGCGTCGCGCGGCGGGTTCGAGACCGTCATCTGCGATACGGACAAAGCCAAACTACGGAAGGTCGCCGCCGACGCGAGCGCGTTCTTCGAGAAGTCCGTGAAGATCAAGAAGATGTCCGAGGAAGCGGCCGGTGCCGCGATGGGCCGTCTTTCCACTACGACCGACATACGCGAGCTTTATGACTGCGATCTCGTCATCGAGGCGGTCTTCGAGAGCTTCACCGTAAAGGCCGAGCTGCTGGCGACGCTGGGTGCCAATTGCAGGCCCGAGACGGTTCTCGCCTCCAACACCTCGACGCTGTCGATTACACAGCTCGCGGCGACGACCGGCCGGCCGGAGAACTTCGTGGGTCTGCATTTCTGCCTGCCCGCGCAGGTGATGAAGCTCGTCGAGGTAACCCCCGGACTTCAGACCTCGGGAGAGGCGCTGGCGCAGGCATGGGCGTTCTGCGAGAGCGCCGGCCAGATCCCGATCAAGACGAAGGACACGCCCGGCTTCATCCTCAATTACTTCGTCATTCCGTTCAATCTGGCGGCCGTGCGGCTGGTGGAAGAGGGCGTGGCGGACGCGCCTTCCATCGACCGCGCTATCAAGACGGGGCTGGGCCATGCGCTAGGCCCGCTGGAACTGGTCGACATGGTCGGCATCGACACGCAAATCCTGCTCTGCGAAGCGTTCTACGTCTCGACGCATGATCCGCGCATGGTGGCACCGCATCTGCTTCATCAGATGGCGGCGGCGAACCAGCTGGGCCGCAAGACGGGGCGCGGCTTCTACGACTATTCCTCGACAAAGGCGTTCGGCGCATGAGCAAGCTGTCTTTTCGACTGGTCACGTCAGGCGAAAGCCGCTCCTTTCCGCAGGGCGATGCCTTCCACGCTCTGGCGGACGGCACGTCCGGTACGGTTGTGCTCGTCGGGGCCGATCTGAACGAGAAGGCCGTGAATGAGGCCGCAGGCGACGCCTCGCTGATCTTCGTCGAGCTCGACACGCAGTGTCTGGGCGAGATCACGGGGGAGCGCATGGGGCTGGAGGGCGGCAAGATTGTCGGGTTCAGCCGCTTCCGGCTCGGTGCGGGCGCTCCCTCGCAGCTCATTGAGCTCGTTGTTCAGCCCCACACCGACCGCGCGGCAAAGGAAGCCGCCGTCGCGCTGTTCGAGGCGGCCGGTTTCACCGTGTCGGTCTGCGCGGACCGGCCGGGCAGGATCGTCGACCGTCTGGTCCGGCCTTACTTCAACGCCGTGCTGAACCGCATCGACGATGGACTGGCGGGTGCCGCCGATATCGACCGTGCCGTGACGCTGGGGCTGGGCTTCAAGCGCGGTCCCGTCGCCTGGCTTGAAGAGACCGGGCTCGACGATCACGCCCGCGTCTGCAACGCGTTGACCGAGGCCTACGCGGATCCTTTCTATCGTCCTGCGCGCCGCGCGCGTGTCGCGGCCCGCCGGAGAAGCGCCAATGATCCCGACTGAATCGCTGCCGCCGCTCGCCGCAGGCTCACGGCTTGGCCTGCTGCGCGGAACGCGTGTTCTCGACCTGACGACCTCCATCGCCGGTCCCTATGCCACCATGCTGCTGGGCGATTTCGGCGCCGAGGTGATCAAGGTCGAGCGCCCCAATATTGGTGACGATTCCAGGCATTGGGGGCCGCCGAGCTATGCGGGCCACGCTCTCTGGTTTCTCAGCGTGAACCGCAACAAGAAAAGCCTCACGCTCGATTTCAGCGTCGAGGCGGGCCGCCGAATTCTGCACGACCTCATCCGCCATTGCGATGTGATCGTCACGAACCAGCTTCCCCGCGTGCAGCGCAAGCTCGGCATCGACATCGAGACCGTGCGCGCGCTGCGCCCCGACATCGTCTACGTGTCGATCAGCGGTTTCGGCATGGCCGGCGCGCGCAGCGAATGGCCCTGCTACGATCTCATCGCCGAGGGCTATAGCGGGGTGATGGACCTCACCGGCGAGCCCGATAGCGGGCCGCAGAAGGTGGGGACGCCGGCGGCCGATCTGCTCGCCGGCGGAGATGCGGCCATGGGCTGTCTCGCGGCGCTGGTCGACCGCGCGCGAACCGGCGCAGGCCATGTCGTCGAGATTTCGCTCGTCGAGAGCATGACCCGCTTCATGACGCCCCGCGTCGTCAGCTATCTCGGCGGTGGCGAACTGCCACGCCGGAGCGGCGCCCGCGACAGCGTGATCGCGATATATCAGGTGTTCATGACCGAGGATGATCCGATCACGCTCGGGCTGCCCAATGAGAACATCTGGCGGCGCTTCTGCGCGGCGGTCGAGCGGAACGACTGGCTCGAGGAAGACAAGTACAAGGGCAATGCGGCCCGCGTCTCGGTTCGGGCCGAACTGGCCGGCGAGATCCAGAAGATCCTACTGAGGAAGGGCAGGACGCATTGGCTCGATCTGTTCTCCGCGACACAGATACCGGCCGGCCCGATCAACCGTGTCGACCAGGTGGTCGAAGACCCCGAGCTTCTTGCGCGCGGTCTGTTCTATTCGATGGCCGTCGAGGACCAGCGCATACCGCAGGTCGGGCTCGGCATGCGCTTCGACGACCAGGTGGCGGGTTATGATCGCGTGCCCCCGAGCCTGGGGCAAGACACCGACGCCATCCTCACGCAGCTGCTGGGTTGCGAGCAGGACGAGATCACGCGGCTGCGTGCCGAGGGAGTTCTATAAGATGTGGCAGGAATTTGAGACCATCCTCTACCGCGAGGAGGGGCCGGTCGGGATCATCACGTTGAACCGGCCGGACGACGGCAACATGTTCACCGCGAAGATGTGCCACGAAATCCGTGACTGCCTCGAAGCCAGCCGCAACGAAACGCGCACGCGAGTGGTGGTGCTGACCGGCGCGGGCGACCGTTTCTTCTGCATTGGCGGCCGCAAGGAGAAGGGCGAGGAAACCTGGCTCTATCCGGGCGCCGTGCCCACGCTGGAAATGTATGCCGCGATCGAGCGCATCCAGAAGCCGGTCATCGCTGCCGTTAACGGCTTCGCGGTGGGCGGCGGTCATGTGCTCCACGTCGTCTGCGATCTGACCATTGCCAAGGAAAGCGCCGTCTTCCGGCAGGTCGGCCCGATGATGGGCAGCTTCGATGCTGGCTATGGCACCTGGTTCCTGGAAGACCTCGTCGGCAAGAAGAAAGCCAAGGAAATCTGGATGCTGAACGAGAAGCTGTCGGCGAAGCAGGCTCTCGATCTCGGCCTCATCAACAAGGTCGTCCCGGACGCCGAACTGATGGAAGCCACCATGGCGATGGCGAACACCATCGCCTCGCGCGGGCCCTATGCACTGGCCGCGATCAAGGGTGCCTTCGGCGCGCGCCATGGCGGGGCGCTAGGCATGTCGCGGCTGACCCATGATCTGATGCTGCCGCCCTACTACAGCTCCGAGGAAGCGCAGGAACTCGCCTCCGCATTCGAGGAGCGCCGGGCTCCGGATCCGAGCAAGTTCGGACGATAGGTCATCGCCATGCCGCAACAGGTGATCGCCGTCACGGGCACGAGCCGTGGCATTGGAGCCGAAATCGCCGTCGAGTTGGCCTCGAAGGGGCACATCGTCGGGTGTCTCGTCCGCAACGGAAAGCTGCCCGAGCACGAGCGGGCGGCGGAGTTCGCCGACCGCCTGATGCCGATCGCCTGTGATATCGTCGATGAAGATGCGCTGCGGCACGCCTTCGCCCAGCTCGTCGAACGCCATGGCCGGCTGAACGGGCTGGTCAACAATGCGGGCATTCATCTCGCCGGCCCGTCCCGCTCCTTCGCGACGGCCGACTTCGAGAAGATCCTCAAGGTCGATGTGCTCGGGCTCTTCGCGGCCTGCCGCGAGGCGTATCCGCATCTTCTGGCGAGCGAAGGCGGCACCATCGTCAATATCGGCTCCTTCTTCTCCGAGATCGGCGCGAAAGGAAGCACGGCCTACAGCGCGGCCAAGGCGGCGGTGGGAGCGATAACGCGCTGCCTGGCCGCCGAGTGGGGCGGTAAGGGCATCAGCGTCCTGAACATCGCGCCAGGATATATCGAGACCGACATCAATCGCGATTATCTGGCGGCTGAGAGCACGCAGGCCATGATCCGGGAGCGGATCGCCGTGGGTCGTCCGGGCCATGTCAATGAAGTGGCACGTCTCGTCCGCGCGATATTTGACGAGAGGATAGGATTTCTTACCGGAGAAACCATCACCATCGATGGTGGTCATCGGCTTTATTACTGAGGTCAAGATGGATATTTTCGAACGTCTCGACAAGACGATCCCGTGGTCGGAGACCGAGCAGATCGTCATCGATGCCGTGTCGCGTCTCGCCCGCGAGAAGATCATGCCCCGGGCGGCCGGACATGACGAGGCGGGTTCGTTTCCGTGGGACAACGTTGCCGACATCAACTTGCTGGAGCTGAACCGGGTCTTCATTCCAGAAGAGTATGAGGGCAGCGGTCTTTCCTATTCGACCTATCTCGCCTGCTGCCGCGAGATCGCGCAGGCCTGCGCGTCCACGGCCATTGTCTGGGCGACGAACTTCCACGCCTGCGGCCCGGTGGTGGATTTCGCCTCCCACGAGCAGAAGATGCGGTGGCTGCCGCCCATCGCCAATGGCGGGCTGGCGGCGCTCGCCATCACCGAGCCCGGCGCCGGTTCCGACGCGACGGGCATGAAGACGCGTTTCCGTCCCGATGGCGACGACATCATCGTCGACGGCGCGAAGGTGTTCATCACCAATGGCGACGTCTGCGAGTGGCTGCTGCTTTTCGGCAAATGGTCGGAGCTCGGCGATGGCCGGGATGCCATCTCCATCGCCGTCGTCGAGAAGGGTACGCCGGGTTTCGAGGTCGAGCGGCTCGAAAAGAAGATGGGCCATCGCGCTTCCAGCACGGCGGCCTTGAGCTTCAATGGCTGCCGCATCCCGCGGGCAAACCTGCTCGGCAAACCGGGGGAGGGGCTCAGCATGCTGTTCCACTTCCTCAACCGGTCGCGGCCCAGCATCGCCGCCCATGCGCTGGGAATTGCGCGGGCTGCGTTCCAGGAGGCGACGGACTACATCAATGAGCGGCGTCAGTCCGGCCGGCGCATCGTCGAGTTCCAGGGCATCCAGTTCATGCTGGCCGATCTGGCGACCGATCTGGCCATGTGCGAGCGCTGGCTCTGGCATGTCGCCGCCCGGATCGAGGCCGGCGACAACAACATCGCGCAGGAGTCGTCGATGCTGAAGTTGCGTGCTTCCGACGTCGCGATGAGGGTGACGACCGAGGCCGTCCAGCTTCTCGGCGGCTATGGCTACACGCAGGACTTCAAGGTCGAGCGGCTGATGCGCGACGCCAAGATCACGCAGATCTGGGAAGGCACCAACCAGGTCCACCGGCAGATCATCGGCCGCAGCTTCATGAAGAAGTAGCCGGAAGCGCCGACCGGGCTTTCCGGCCGGACGTACCCGTTTCGCTTCAGGCTGAAAACCAGCATCGAAACAGGCCCGCGTGACGGTGCGTGGCGCAGAGCCATGTCGGCCGCTCGGCCGATCGGCCGATCGGGAGGAAGAGCATGGAGAAAGCGCGTCTTCGTGTCGGCATCGTCGGGCTTCAGCCCGGCCGGAGTTGGGCCGCCCGCGCCCACATTCCCGCCTTGCGCGCGCTCGGCGAGAGTTTCGAGCTTGCCGGTGTCGCCAATAGCAGCCTTCAAAGCGCCGAGCAGGCCGCCGCGGCATGCGGCATTCCCCGCGCCTCTGGCAGTGTCGACGAACTTGTGGCGTGCCCCGACATCGATATCGTCGCGGTAACTGTCAAGGTTCCCCATCACCTCGATCTGGTGAGCAAGGCCGCCCGCGCCGGCAAGCACATCTACTGCGAATGGCCTCTCGGCAATGGCCTTGCTGAGGCGGAAGAGATGGCTGCTCTGGTCGGCCGCCAGGGTGTGATGGGTGTAGTGGGGACGCAGGCCCGCGTCGCGCCCGGCATTCTCAAGCTGCGCAAACTGGTTGCCGACGGATATGTCGGCGATGTGTTGTCGACCAGCATCGTCGCGAGAGGGCGTGCCTGGGGGGCGGCCATCGATAGCCGGGCCACGGGCGGCTACATGCTCGACCGGGCAAACGGCGCCACGATGCTGACCATACCGATGGGCCATGCCTTGGCGGCATTTCGCGACGTGCTCGGCGAGATTGCCGAGGTGTCGGCGGTAACCGCCACGCGCAGGACCGAAGTGCTCGCCAAAGACACCGGCGAGACCTTGCCCATGACCGCTCCCGATCAGGTCGTGCTAAGCGGATTGCTGCAAAGCGGGGCGCCGCTCTCCATCCATTATCGGGGAGGCGAGGGGCCGGGAACGGGCTTTATCTGGGAGATCAACGGCACGCGCGGCGATCTGCGTGTCACGGCCGCGAATGGCCACATCCAGATGGCCGAGCTGACGCTCGAAGGCGCGACCGAGGGACAGCGCAGCTTTGAGCGGCTTGAACTGCCGGCGGTCGAGGGCGAGCCATTCCCGGCCGAGTCCGTACCGGGAAATGTCGCCCGCATGTATGCGCGGATGGCGGCGGATCTGAACACCGGGACGCGCACCGCGACCACCTTTGACGATGCGGTGGGACTGCATCGCGTCATCGCCGCCGTCGAAGAGGCGGATCGCACGGGCGCTCGCGTGGCGGTCGCCGGCGTCGGTTAGCACTGCGCGAGGCGCCGGCGGCTCATCGCGAGCATTTCCGGCTCTTCGATGCGCCGCTTCGAATGAAGCCCGCAGACCACCGTCCGCTCGGTGTTCAAGGCCGAGCGGATCGCCATTTCTTTTGTCCGAAATCCCTCAGGCTTCGTCCGAAATGAGCGAGACGTTGAGCAGGGCGCGGCGCTTCAGCCAGGGCGAGGGCCGATATCTGGGGTCGCAATAGAAGGCGTACATGCGGTTCAGAATCTGCATGATGGTGTCCGCCCCGAGCTTGTCACCCAGTTCCAGCGGCCCGGCGGGATATCCCAGCCCAAGCTTCGCACCAAGATCGATGTCCTTGGGCGCGG
This sequence comes from Ancylobacter polymorphus, assembly GCF_022836935.1. Lineage (NCBI taxonomy): Bacteria > Pseudomonadati > Pseudomonadota > Alphaproteobacteria > Hyphomicrobiales > Xanthobacteraceae > Ancylobacter > Ancylobacter polymorphus. Next base: position 202,940 of record NZ_CP083240.1, read on the forward strand.
CGATGCGCTGCTGGGCGATATCGCAGGCGATGTTGATGATAGTCGCAATTATCCGCTGCGCGATGAAGCCGGGGCTGTCGTGAATGGTGGTGACCGCGACGCCCGAGGCTTCCAGCATTCCCCGCAGGCTGTCGCGATAATCAGCCCGGCTGGCGGCGGTGCCCATCAGCGTGAGGCGGCCTCCGTCGCAGAACAGCGGGTCGATGGCGAAGGTGCGCCGGGGGTCGAAGCCACGATTGACCGCCATGGTGGTGGTGTCGTCACCCACGGGCGCCACGACGATGATGCTGGCCTCGTCGGGATGATCGCCACCCTCAAGCTCGATGCCGAGAGCCTCCAGCCGTGAACGCAGCCGGTTGGTGATCTCGTCGGAGCCGTCCAGCCAGATCGGCCTCGGCTCGAAATCCGTCACTTTCACTGCCGGCGAGGGGGCCTTCTTGCCGTCATCATAACGGTAGAAACCCTGCCCGACCTTGCGCCCGAAGAGTCCCGCCGAATATTGGCGGGCGACGAAGGGCTGGGGACGGAAACGGGGTTCTTCGAAGAACTGGTGATAGATCTGCTGCATGACGTTGAAGGAGACGTCGAGCCCGGTCAGGTCCAGCAGTTCGAAGGGCCCCATCCGGAAGTCGGCGCCGCCGGACATGACGAGGTCGACATCCTCGGTCGAGGCGATGCCTTCCGCGACGATGCGCTGGCCTTCTGTGTAAAGGCCGCGTCCGGCGTGGTTGATCAGGAAGCCCGGAAGGTCCGCGGTGCGGACCGCCGTGTGACCCGTGGATTCGATGATGCGCGTGGCCTGCGCCAGCGTCTCGGACGAGGTCTTAACGGCGGCGACCACTTCCGTGATCTTCATGAGCGGCGCTGGGTTGAAGAAATGCAGCCCGCACACGCGCTCGGGATGACGCGCGGCGGCGGCGATCTCCGTCACCAGCAGCGAGGACGTGTTCGTCGCCAGAATGCATTGCGGGGGCACGATATTTTCCAGCGCGTCGAACAGTTCGCGCTTGGCGGCGAGGCTTTCGACGATGGCCTCGATGACGAGATCCGCCGTGGCGAAGGGCTCGAGGCTGGCAGTCGGCACCAGGCGCGATTTGGCCATAGCCGCAGCATCGGCGGTGAGCCGGCCCTTCGCGGCATCGCGATCGATCATCGCGCCCGCGCTGTAGGCAGCCTCGCTGGCACGCGAGCGGTCCGTATCGTAAAGCAGTACCTCGTAGCCGCTCGCCGCGAACAGCTGGGCGATGCCTCGCCCCATCACGCCCGTTCCGACAATGCCCACCTTGGCGATGGCCTTGGGGGCGTCGCCGAGACTGCTTGCTCCTGCAGTTTTAGCGCTTAGGTTCACGTCGATGTCCCCATCAGGTGTCGGAAAATTTCGGTGGGCGCTTGTCGATGAAGGCCGCCAGACCCTCCTGTCCGTCCTTCGACTGCATCGACAGGGTCGAGAGGTCAGCCTCGATCTTCAGCCCCTGCTCGAGTGTCGTGTCGATGCCGCGATAGACGGCCTCGCGTATCAGCCGCAGCACGAGAAGGCCGTGGTTACTGAACTGCTGGCCGAACGCCAGGGCTTCCGCGAGCGGCTCGGCCACCACGATGCGGTTGACGAGGCCGATGGCCAGCGCCTCCTCGGCGAGGACATTACGGCCGGTCATCGTTATTTCCAGCGCCCGCGCCACGCCGACGAGGCGGGGTAGCCGCTGGGTGCCGCCATAGCCGGGAACCAGCCCGAGCTTGACCTCGGGCAATCCGAACCGTGCATTGGGGGTGGCGAGGCGGAAGGTGCAGGCGAGCGACAGTTCGCACCCCCCACCCAGCGCGTAGCCATTGACCAGCGCAATCGAGGGTATGGAGAGCCGCTCCAGACGCAGGAATGTCCGCTGCCCCAGCCATGTGCCGTTGAACTGTTCCGGCATGGTACGGTCGGGAATCTCGGTGATGTCCGCTCCCGCGCAGAAGGCTTTCTGCCCCTTGCCGGTGATTATCAGAACGCGCGCGTCGCTCTTCTCGATCTCGTCCAGCGCGCTATCCAGCTCGCGCACGGTGCCGTAGCTCAGCGCATTCAGTCGTTCCGGCCGATTGAGCGTAAGTATCGCGGCATCGTCTTTGTAAATTAGGTCGACACTCATTGTGGTTCTACCTCGCTGGCCGGTGGTCTACAGGTGATCGCGTAGTAGGGTTCCGAGCCCCTGCACCGGACCGAGTCCGACCATCTTGAAGACGTGCCAGATGCTCACCTGATTGGTGGTGAGCACGGGCTTGGCGATGGCCTTTTCGAGCGTGTCGACGATGGGAAACGTGTTCCAGTTGCCGCAGCAGAGCATCACCGCGTCGGCTTCGGGTACCGCTACCTTCTTCCCGGTTTCGAGGGCGGTTTCTGGCGCGAGCCGGCCGACTTCGAGGTTGGCGACCAGACCGATGGCCGACTGGGTGACGACGTTAAAACCGTTCTGCTCGATGAAGTTCGCCGTCGTCTGGTTGACGCCGTTGCTCCACGGCGCTGCCAGCCCGATCTTGCGGGCGCCGATGGTCTTCAGCGCTTCGATCAGGGCAGTGGAGGCCGTGGTGGCGGGCTTGCCGCTTGCCCGCGTGATGCGTTCGATCAGTTCCCGGTCGTAGCCCATGCCGTTGCGCGACGACGGGGCGGTGGCGGCGAGTACGATGATGTCCACATCGGCATGGCTGAGACGTCGCGCACCATCCTCCACCTGCTCGCCAATCTTCAGGGTCGAGCTCGGCTCGATGTTTTCAAGCGTCAGGCGCGTCGCATGCAGCGTCACGTTCTCCGGCAGGGTCCGGTAGAAGTCCGGCTCCTGAATGGAGTTCGACGAGGGCAGCAGAAGTCCGACACGGATATTTCGTGACATGGAATATGGCTCCGGGCGCGGGTCAGGCGGCGCCGACTTCGTCGAGGGAGGAGAATTTCCCCGCGATGAAGTCGGCCTTCAGTTGCGCTTTCTGGATCTTGCCGCTCGCGGTCATCGGAAGTTCGTCGAGCGGGATGAAATATTCCGGCAGCTTGTATTTGGCGATGCCGCGAGACTCGAGATAATCGGTGACCTCGCGGAAGCTCGCCGTGGCTCCCGGACGGCGGACGATGAAGGCGCATCCCTTCTCGACCATGCGCGGGTCCGGCACCGGTACGATGGCAACGGCGCTGAAGGAACCATGCGAGAGGAGAAGTTCCTCCATCTCGCGGACGCTGATCTTCAGGCCGCCCCGGTTGATGATCTCCTTCATCCGGCCGACCAGGCGGATGTAGCCCTTCTCATCGATCGTCGCGAGATCGTTCGAGAACAGCCAACCATCGGCGCGGAAGGTGGCCTGGGTACGCTCCGGATCCTGGAAATAGCCGAGCGCGACATGGGGACCGCGCGTCGCCAGCTCGCCGACCTCGCCCGGCGCCAGCGTGCGCGTGCGGGTTTCGTCGAAGATGGCGAGTTCGGCACCGGGCATGGCGGCGCCATCGGTCAGCCATAGCTTCTCCGGCTGATCGTCCTCGCGGCTGGCGGAGCCGACGAAGCATTCCGTCATGCCCCACATGCCGATTAGCGTGCAGCCGGTCTGTTCGCGGAAGCGGGCGCCGAGTTGCTCGGGAATGGGCGCGCCGGCGCAGCCGAAGATACGGAACGAGGAAAGGTCGTGCTCGCCGATCTCCGGGCATTCGAGAAGCATGCTGGCGAACGGCGTGGCGCCGAGGGTGAAGGTGCACTTCTCTCGCGCGATCAGCCGAAGGGCCTCGGCGGGATCCCACAGATCCTGCAGGACAAGCCGGCCGCCGATCGTGATGGAGAGCCGCATTCCCCACTGGAAGGCGGTGCCGTGGCCCATGGGGGAGGGCGTCCAGATCACGTCCTGCGATGTAAGGTCGAGCAGGCGGGCCATGGCCTGCGTGCCGTACATCATCGTGTTCTCGCTATGCATGACTCCCTTGGGATTCGACTCGGTCCCGGAAGTGAAGGCGAGAAGCGATACCTCGTTGCAGTCTGCGGACGGACGCGGTGCGGGTGTCGCCGGTTCCGTCAGCAGCGTTTCCCACGAGCCAAGCCCGGCATAATCATGGGCACCGCGCACGAAGATTTCGGCGACGCCCGGAAGCGACGTACGCAGCTCCGCATACATCGCCGCGTAGTCGAACCTTCTGTACACGGACGGGATCACGCAGATCTTCGTGCCGGCCTGGTTGAGAATGTAGGAGAGTTCCTTGGTCCGATAGTTCGGCAGCAGCGGGTTGGTCACGGCCCCCAGCCGCAGCGCGGCCAGATGCAGCAGGACCAGCTCCGCGCAATTGGGTAACTGCACCGAGAGCACGTCGCCCTGTCCCAGCCCCGCCGCATGCAGATTGGAAGCTATCGTCTCGACGCTCTTGCCGAGCTCGGCATAAGTGAGGCGGGCGCCATCGGGTGACACGACGGCGACCTGATCGGGCGTGTGGGCAACGTGGTGCTCGAAGCAGGCGAGCAAGGACCGGTCGTTCCACCCGCCCGCAGCCGTGTACTTGGCAATGCGTTCCGGTGTCAGTGTGGTATCGAACTTCATCTGCTGCGCGGCCCCGATCAGATCCGGCCGGTATTGCCGGATCTCCATTTCCTAGCGCGATGTCTGGCGTGATTTCTCGTAGTCGAGCTCAAAGTATTCCGGACGTCCGGCAAACCACGGGTCGCCCCAGTTCTGCTGGCCGCCATCGACGATGAGGAGTTCGCCGGTGATGTATTTTCCCGATGGCGCGGTGAGGTAGATGATCGCCTCGGCAATGTCCTGGACATCGCCGGCCCGCTTCATCGGGTTCGCCTGGAAGAAGCTCGCTTGTCCTTCCGGGGGGTAATAGTTGAAGGCGTCGGTGGCGATGGTGCCGGGCGCCACGCAGTTGACGCGAATATTATAAGGCGCCCACTCCGTCGCGACGGTCTTGGACAGGAATATCTGGCCGGCGCGCGCGGCGCAGGTGTGGGCGACCGTCGGCAGGCCTCGGGAAACGACCGCGACGACATTCACGATGTTGCCAGGCTTGCCACTGTCGCGCCAGCGCAGGGCCGCCTGCTGCATCATGTAGAAGGTGCCGTTGAGGTTGGTGTCGACAACGGCGTTCCAGCCCTTCGGCTTGATGTCCAGCGCGGCCTGCGCGAACTGGCCGCCGGCATTGTTCACGAGAATATCGAGGCGCCCATGCATTTTCCACACCTCGTCTATTAGCGCCGATACCTGCTCGGGATCGCGGATCGTCATCTGGTGGGTTGTGACCGTCGTGCCGAACCGACGCAGGAACGCGGCCGCTTCTTCAAGGCGTTCGCCGTCACGGCCACAAATCGCAAGATTCGCTCCCAGCCGGGCGTAGAGCGCAGCGGTGGCCTTGCCGATGCCGGTTCCGCCGCCGGAGATCAGTGCGAGCTGCCCAGCGAAGATGCCCGGAGCAAACACCGTGGGAAGTTCGGCCAATTGATCGTCAGTGAGGGAATATTGGCTCATTTGCCGTCTCTTATCCAAGGGTCGACAATCTCTAACCGATGAAACATCAGTGTCAATATGCGCATATCAATTTCGCAGTGCGGAATAATATAACCAATTTATGTCTGTCGATAATTGCGCCGAACGGTGCGTGCAGACGCCCGGGCATTTGTGCGCCCTCTATGAAATGTCAGGAAACATAGAGATTTATCGGGCGCGCCCCGATCTTTCGCGCAATTTTACGCGGGTTTAAAAATCTGTGTCGCACCGCGAGTTTCGTGTTTCGCACAGCAGAATTCATTGACACCTGCCAACTTTGGCTTAGCGTGGAGGAAAATTAAGACTGTTCAGGGAGGAATAGGGCATGCACGTCTGTGCGTATCGTCGCCAATTGGGCGACCCGCGCCTGCGCGACTGGCTTCGCCCGTCGCAGGATCTACATTTTCCGATTGTTCGCCCCGACCATGTGCACGGGGCATGCCGCGCCGTTCCGCTGGCTTGAGGCGGACGCAAGCCTTCCGGCCGTCATCACCGCCGGCACGATTTCCGCGTCGATGAACCAGTCGCCTTTTCGAGGCGCTTGAAGGGCGGGCATCTCACGCAGGCTCACCATCTAGCGCCGATTCCCACGGACGGACATACGTTGAATGCGTAAATCCTGGATATCGAAGGACACCGTCGCCGGCTGCGTGTTTATCTCGAGCGGGCTGACGTTTGCCTATGTGTCTTATACTCAACTCACCATTGGCGCGGCCCTCGACATGGGCCCCGGCTATTTTCCCTTTGCCGTCGCCCTCTTCCTCGCGGCGCTGGGGTTGATCGTGGTCGTCAGGGGGCTGCTTGCGGCGGTCGATCCCCAGAAGCTGATCATACCATGGCGAGGCATCGTCATGATCTCGCTGTCGATCCTTGTCTTCGCGCTGACGCTGTATCCGCTCGGCCTGTTTCTGTCCGTCGTGCTTAGCGCGTTGATCGCGAGCCTCAGCCGTCCCGGGGTCGGGCTGGTCAAGTCGGTCGTCATCGGGCTCGGCATCGGGCTGTTCTGCACCATCCTGTTCGGCAAGCTGCTTGGGCTGCCGATCCCGGTGCTTGGCACATTCCTTTCGTAAAGAAGCCAAGATGGACATCTTTTCCAATATCGCTCTCGGCTTCTCCGTCGCCTTCGGCCTCAACAATATCTTCTACTGCCTTGTCGGCACGCTGATCGGAACGGCGATTGGCGTGCTGCCGGGGCTTGGGCCGCTGGCGACGATGGCGATGCTGCTGCCCTTTACCTTCGGGCTGGAACCCACGGCGGCGCTCATCATGCTCGCGGGCATGTATTACGGCTCGCAATATGGCGGCTCGACCACGGCGATCCTGATCAACCTGCCGGGCGAATCCTCCTCGGCGGTCACCACCATCGATGGCCATCCCATGGTGAAGCAGGGCCGGGCGGGTCCGGCGCTGTTCGCCGCCGGCGTCGGCTCGTTCATCGCGGGCAGCTTCGCGACCTTCCTCATCGCGCTAGTCGCCGTGCCGCTCACCGATGTCGCCCTCAGCTTCGGGCCTGCGGAGTATTTCTCGCTGATGGTGCTGGGCCTCGTCCTGTCGACGGCGCTGGCGTCGGGTTCGGCGGTGAAGGCCATCTGCATGATCTGCCTCGGATTGCTGCTCGGTCTGATAGGCCTCGATCCGAACACGGGCGTCGCCCGTTTCACAATGGGCGCGCCGGAACTCTACGAGGGGATCGACATCGTTTCCCTCGCCGTCGGCCTCTTCGGCATCAGCGAGATTCTCAAGAACCTCGAAAATCCCGAAGTGCGCGGCTCGTCGGCGCCGATCTCGAAACTCTGGCCCACCCGCGAAGACCTGCGGCGCATGTTCGCGCCCATCGCGCGCGGCACCTTCATCGGCTCCTTCCTGGGCGTGCTGCCCGGCGGCGGTGCCTTGCTCTCGTCCTTCGTCGCCTATGCGCTGGAGAAGCGGGTCAGCCGTTATCGCTCGCAACTGGGCAAGGGCGCCATCGAAGGCGTTGCCGCCCCCGAAGCGGCGAATAATGCCGGCGCGCAGACCTCCTTCATCCCCATGCTGTCGCTGGGCATTCCCGGCAATGCCACCATGGCGATCATGATCGGCGCCATGATGATGCAGGGCATCTCGCCCGGACCGACCGTCATCGTGCGCAATCCCGACCTGTTCTGGGGGCTGATCGCCTCCATGTGGATCGGCAATGCCATGCTGGTCATCCTGAACGTGCCGCTTATCGGCATCTGGGTAGCGCTGCTGCGCATTCCCTATTCGGTCATGTTCCCGGCCATCATCGTCATCTGCTGCATCGGCGCGTACAGCGTGCAGAACACGGTGTTCTCCAGCTACATCATCCTGCTGGCCGGCCTGCTCGGCTATCTGCTGATCAAGCTGGAGTGCGAACTGCCGCCGCTGATTCTCGGCTTTATTCTGGGGCCGATGCTCGAGGTGCATCTGAGGCGAGCGCTGATCATCTCGGAAGGCGACCCGTCGGTCTTCGTGACCCGACCGATCAGCGCTGTGCTGCTGTGCCTGGCCGTGGTCGCGTTGATCGTGGCGAGCCTGCCGTCGATCTCCCGCAAGCGTCAGGAAGTCTTCGTCGAAGAGGAGTGATTCGCCCGACGTCATCGCGGACTTGGTGAAAAGGGCGCGCCCACCCGGCGCGCCCTTTGCTTTCTGGCTATCCCGAGCACCGTATTATCGAGCATCGCCTCGACCAAATGAGAAAGCCGCCGTCCCGTGAAGGGCGGTGGCTTTCTCGTTCGACGGTTATTCGGCAGGTACGGCCAGGGGCAGGGGACCGGCACCGATCGTGCGGGCCCCGCCTTGCCTAGTTCCGCGAGCGCGAGAGGATGCCGCGACCAACCACCTGCGCCTGAATTTCGGCAGCGCCCTCGAAAATGTTCAGGATGCGCGCGTCGCACAGGACGCGGCTGATCTCGAACTCCAGCGCGTAGCCATTGCCGCCGTGGATCTGCAGGGCGTTGTCCGCGCTCGACCAGGCGACGCGTGCTGCGAGCAGCTTCGCCATTCCCGCCTCGATGTCGCAGCGCCTTCCTTCGTCCTTGGCGCGCGCCGCGGCATAGGTGAACGTGCGCGCCAGCACCGCTTCGGCGAACATGAGGGCGATCTTGTCCGAGACCCGCGGGAAGTCGATCAGTGGCCGGCCGAACTGATGCCGGTCGAGCGCATATTGCCACGCAAGGTCATAGGCGTTGAAGGCGACGCCCACGGCGCGTGCCGCCGTCTGAACCCGCGCGCCCTCGAAGGTCTGCATGAGCTGCTTGAAACCATTGCCGGTTTCGCCGCCGAGCAGGCCGCTGGAAGCGACCTCGAAGCCGGAGAAGGAGATTTCGTATTCCTTCATGCCGCGATAGCCGAGCACGGCGATTTCGCCGCCGCTCATGCCATTGGCAGGAAAGGGATCCGCATCGCTTCCGCGCGGCTTCGGCGCGAGAAAGACGCTGAGGCCCTCATAACCACGACTGTCCGGCGCGGTGCGCGCCAGAACGGTCATCAGGTCGCTGCGGGCGGCATGGGTGATCCAGGTCTTGTTGCCGTCAATCTCCCAGCCGCCGTCAGTGCGCCTGGTCGCCCGCGTCCTCAGGCCGCCGAGGTCGGAGCCATGGTCCGGCTCGGTGAAGACGGCCGTTGGCAAAACCTCACCGGAGGCGAGACGCGGCAGCCAGCTATCCTTCTGCTCGTCCGTGCCGCCAAGCAGGATCAACTCGCCGGCGATCTCCGAGCGGGTGCCGAGCGAGCCGGCGGCGATCCAGCAGCGGCTGAGTTCTTCCGAGATGATGGACATTGCGAGCTTGCCAAGCCCGAGGCCGCCGTATTCCTCAGGGATGCAGACGCCGAACGTGCCGAGCTCGGCGAGCTGGCCCACGACCTCGTCGGGAATGAGTTCGTCGGCGAGATGCCATTGATGGGCGTAGGGCCGGATCCGCTCGGCACCGAACCGCCGGAATTGATCCCTCACCATGTCGAGCGTCTTGTCGCCGACGCTTTCGGAAACGCTGCCGTCGCGGCGCAGATGGTCGATGAGAGCCACGCGTACTTCCAGCAGCGCATCCGCATCCGTAAGCGCGGCAAGCCTGTCGTCGCGACGGACCCGTTCCGCCGCCTCGTCCAGCCCCAGCTCGGCGGGGCGGAATATCTCCGACTGGCTCATCGGAATGCCACCGACGAGCTGCGCCAGATATTCCGCGACGCCGATACGCAACGTCAGTTCCTCGCCGGCGGACAGTGCATCCTGTGCGGCCAGTTGCTGTGCCCATTCGGAGGCGCTGGAAATCGCGTTCGCGGTGGTGGAGATCCAGGCGAGGCCGTGCAGGATGCGCTGGTGACGATGCGCAAGCTTGGCGTCGAAGGCCGCGTTCGAGGTCAGGCGCTCAAGGCTGGCCTCGCGTGCGGTCGCGGCGAAGGTCGTTGCCGCATCTGCCGCGGCCGCAAGCGCCTCGAGGAACTCAGTGCTGTTCATGGGAATCTCATATTCCATCGACGAATCGGTCTACTTGACGAGCTTCTGGTCATGCAGGCGGCCGATTTCGCCAGATGACAGGCCGAGGAGGCTCGTGAGCACTTCGTCGGTATGTTCGCCAAGAAGCGGTGCCCTCGTGGCCGCATGACGCGGCATTCCGGGGGCGGTGAAGGTAGCGCCCGCAGCCGGGTAGCTGTGGCCGCTGGGCTGCTCTATCTCCGCGAAGATCGGATTGGCGCCCACCAGCCGCGGGTCGGTGGCGACGGCATCCTTCAATGTGGCATAGGGGCCCCAGCATACATTGTTGCTCTCGAAGGCGGCCGTCACATCGCCATAGGCGCGCGCACAGATGGCGTCGGCGACCAGCGGGACAAGCCGCTCGCGGTGGACGAACCGTGCGCCTTCATCCGCGGCGAACGAGACGTTCAACTCGGCTTCCAAGGCCGCGACGGGAGCGGCGATGTCCAGTGCGGTCGCCAGCCCGGTCCATTGCCGGGGCGTAATGGCCACCACCATGACCTGACGCCCATCTCGGCAGTGGAAGTTCCGGCCAAAGGCGCCGAACAGATCGTTGCCCACCCGCTCCCGGTCGGCGCCGCTGCTGACCTCGGCAACGTTGCCCAGATGCGAGAGGGTGGAAATGGCGACGTCAGAGAGCGGAACGCGAAACTCTTGGCCGCCCATACCTGCACGCCTTTGCCGCTCCGCCACCATCATGATGAAGGCAGCATAGGAGGCGGTTGCGATGTCCCATGCCGGCAGGACATGGTTCACTGGTTCGTTCGCGTCGGTAGCTTCCCCCGTCATGAACGGGACGCCCACCGCCGCGTTCACGGTGTAATCGACGGCGCTCTGCCCGTCGTTCCAGCCCATGATGCGCACCGTGATCAGGTCGCTGCGCCGCGCGGCGAGGCGGGCATGCGAGAGAAAGCCCTCCACCGGGTAATTCGTCACGAACAGGCCGCTGGAGGGTGCCGGCGCGGTTATGAGCGCGAGCGCCAGTTCGCGCCCTTCCGGGCGGCTGAGATCGAGCGCGACCGACTTCTTCCCCTTGTTCAGGCCTTCCCAATAGAAGCTGCGCCCCTCGGCCGAAATGGGCCACCGGTTGGCATCCGGGCCGCCCTGAATGGGGTCGATGCGGATGACCTCCGCGCCGCACTGGCTAAGCTGCAATCCGCACAGAGGCCCGGCAATGAAGGAGGCGCATTCGATGACTGTTAGGTCTGAAAGGAGACGGTACATGCGAACTCATCATGCTTCCGGACGCCGCTTCGCGCGGGCGTCGGTCGACAGGATCCAATCGAAGAAATTCGAAACGTCAAATTCGAAAGGAACACTAAAGTTGACAAAAATTATGTCAACTGTTTCGCAGTGCGAAATTAAATCATAACGGCACCCTGACCTCATAGGTCGGGCGCGGCTGGGTTTCGACCCTTGCCGAGGGGCCGGTGCCAGTTGACCCGCCACTGACTTGTCATCCAGCAGTTATAGCCTCGGTGGGTTTGGCGCGGGATTGCGCGGTGTTGTTGAGATCGGCGGCGTAGGTCGCTGGCGGGAGATATCCGAGCGCCGAGTGGGGGCGTCGGTGATTGTAATCGTCAGCCCAGGTTGAGATCCTGATTCTGGCATGGTCGAGACCGAAGAACAGGCTTTCATTGAGCAGTTCGTCACGCATCCGGCCGTAGAAGCTCTCGCAGAAGCCGTTTTGCATGGGCTGGCCGGGCGCGATGAAGTACCAGGTGATCCGGTTCTCGTGCGCCCAGCCAAGCATGGCATTCGAGGTGAACTCGGTTCCCGCAATGTCCTGATCGTCGACCGCCTGTTCGGCGCGGCTGAGCTCCGCCTTGGCGGTGACAAGCGTCAACAGACCGTGCGGATCGAGCGTACCGATGGGAGGCCGGCGATATGAGCAGCAACGACACGAGTGGCGAGATGCCGCTTGAAGGCCCGAAGACGGACCATGTCGCGGCGATGCGGCTTCGTCCTGAGCCGCCGCGCGTTACACGTCTCTCACGCAAGGTGCTTGCTGGTGCGGGTCTGGTTGCCGGCCTCGGCCTCGGCGCCACATTGATCTACGCGCTGCAAGGTCGCGACAAGGGGACTGCTGGCGAGGAGCTGTATTCCACCGAGAACCGCTCACAAGCCGATGGTCTCGCGGGTCTCCCGCGTGATTACACCGGCCCGATCCTAGGCCCGCCGTTGCCTGGCGATCTCGGCCGGCCAATCCTGAGCGCCCAGAACCGTGGCCAGCCAGTCGTGCCGCCGACTCTACAGCCGCCGCCGTTCGATCCCGAACAGCAGCGCCGCTTTGCTGAACAGGAGGCGGCCCGCACCAGCCGGGTGTTCTTCCAGAGCACGACGGCTTCTATGGGAGCAGCCGTTGGCACCTTACCCAGCATGTCGGCCGCTGGAGGTGCGGACGCTCTAGGAGGCACACCGGCACAGGATCGTCAACTGGCCTTTCTCAATGCCGCCGTCGATCGCCGCGTTGTCGCCAGCGATCGCGTTATGGCGCCGGTATCGCCTTTTGTGTTGCAGGCCGGCGCCGTGATCTCCGCCGCGCTCATCACCGGGATCCGCTCTGATCTGCCGGGACAGGTCACCGCGCAGGTGACCGAGAATGTCTACGACAGCCCGACCGGAGGCGCGCTCATTATTCCCCAGGGCACAAGGATCGTCGGCCAGTACGACAACAATATCGGCTTCGGCCAGAAGCGTGTCCTGCTGGTGTGGAGTCGGCTGATCTTCCCAAATGGCCGGTCCATCGTGCTCGAGCGCCAGCCCGGCGCAGACGCCCAGGGCTATGCCGGTCTTGAGGACGGCGTCGACATGCATTGGTGGGACCTCGCCAAGGCGGTCGGTCTGTCGACGCTGCTCTCCGTCGGCACCGAGCTCGCTATGGACGACGAGGACGAACTGATCCAGGCCATCCAAAGCGGCGCGCAGGACACCATCAATGACGCGGGGCCGCAGATCATCCGCCGGCAGTTGCAGGTCGCGCCGACGCTGACGATCCGGCCGGGTTTTCCGGTGCGCGTCATGGTCACTCGCGACCTCGTTCTCGAACCCTTTGGAGGCTGACCATGGCCAGGTTGAAACTTGGGCCCATCCTCAACGAAAAGCCGGTCAAAGTGTCGGTCGAACTACCGGCTCAGGTTCACCGCGACCTGATAGCTTATGCCGAGGTGCTGGCACGGCAGACCGGTCAGCCGGTCGATGATCCGACAAAGCTCATCGCCCCCATGGTCGAGCACTTCATTGCAACGGATAGAGAGTTCGCCAGGGTTCGACGGGGCGAAGACCGCCAGCCGCACCGGTCAACGGCGCAGCCGACACCGTCGTCATAGTGTGTGCCAGTGACATCGGTCTTTCCAATAAGCGTTTTTTCTAGAGAGCGCGGCAAATGCTCTCCCCCCATAGGAGAGGAGGCGCGCACTCGGGCCGTTGCCGCTCACCTATAACAAAGGCTCCGTCCAACCCAGATCGTGGGATCGCCCCGGCTCGAGCGCCGGGAGCCATACACACGAAGTCGATGTGCACGCCAGAATGCCTAGCGTCACAAGCGCTGAACCCATTAGAGAGGAGGCCGGTCGGGAGATCCGAAAACACGCCGATCTCGAGATGGCTGTGTTCCGTATACTCGATCGCAGCGGCTCGCATTTTCCCCTTGTGGAGTTTGTTGATCGCCGCTTGCGCGCACCAGAACCACTGGCCGGCAAGAGTGAGACGTGCCCCGCCTATATGTCGGGGTGAACCGCCCCACGTTTTCTAGACGCCTTCGGCTTTCGCTTTGTGCCGCCGTTCGAACTCGATTGGCGACAGCATTCCGTTGCGTGCGTGCTTCCGGGTGGGGTTGTAGAACATCTCGATGTAATCGAACACGTCCCGGCGTGCCTCGTCGCGCGTGCGGTAGACCTTTTGGCGGATGCGTTCGCGCTTGAGCAGGTTGAAGAAGCTCTCGGCCACGGCGTTGTCATGACAGTTGCCGCGACGGCTCATCGAGGGCTGCAGGTCGTGGTGTTTCAGGAATGAAGCCCACTCCAAGCTGGTGAACTGGCTTCCCTGATCCGAATGCACCAGCACACGGTCCTTCGGCTTGCGTCGCCAGACGGCGGCCAGCAGCGCCTGAAGCACGACGTTGGTCGTCTGCCGGACCTGCATGGACCAACCGACGACGCGGCGGGAGAAGAGGTCGATCACGACCGCCAGATAGGCGAAGCCCTCGTGGGTGCGGATGTAGGTGATGTCGGTCACCCAGGCCTTGTCAGGCGCCTCCGTGTCAAAACGGCGATCGAGCGTGTTGTCGACCGCCAAGGAGGGCTTGCCTCCATATTGGCCGGGGCGGCGTCTGTAGCCGATCTGCGCCCGGATACCGGCAAGCCGCGTCAGCCGCGCAACCCGGTTGGGACAGCAGTGCTCGCCCATGTCCGCCAGGTCGTCGTGAAGCTTGCGATAGCCATAGACCCTGCCGCTCTCGCTCCATGCCGCCCGGATCAGCTCGGTCTGTCGTTGGTCTTCCAGCGCGCGCTTGCTCAGCGGATCCTTCAGCCAGGCGTAGAAGCCGCTGGGCTGGACGCGGAGGCACCGACACATGGCGCGGATCGAAAACTGCAGACGATGCTCGGCCATGAACGCGTACTTCACTTTGCATCCTTGGCGAAGTACGCGGCCGCTTTTTTTAGGATGTCGCGCTCCTCGGTGACGCGCTGCAACTCGCGCTTTAGCCGGCGGACCTCAGCGGCCTGATCGTCATCGCGGGCCACGGTGGCGGACTTGCCATACCGTTTCCTCCACTCGTAGAGCGAGTACTTGCTGATCCCCAGCCGCGCAGCCACCTCCGCAACCGGATAGCCCCGCTCGGTGATCTGAACGACCGCGTCGCGCTTGAAGTCCTCGGTGAAGTTCGCTTTGCCCATCGGGGGCCTCCTTGCCTCAAATTTAGGGAAGAAGGCGTCCAGGAATCTAGGGGCGGTTCACAACCTACGAGCGGCGTGGGCTGGCGGCAGCCTGACCCACGCCTTCGACCAGCTGCGAGGCACGGGAGAGTGATGACGAGAAAGTTGATCGGCGCACCGTAAGCTCTGGGCAAAAAAGCGGGCTTCCAGCCCGAGCCAGTTATTCGAGAACGGGGCGCGCGGATCTCATCATGGCCTGGCTGCAACAACAGCCCACTCGCGAGAGGCCGGATACATTTATGCAGACTGGATCGTCAGACCGAACCCGAACCTTGCAACGACGGGGCGGACCATACATTTTTTGAGAGAACGTCCTGCAGCATCGCCTTGTCGAGCGACAGGTCCGCAACGATCCGCTTCAGCTTGGCGTTCTCCTCCTCCAGCTGGCGCAGTCGCTTCACTTCCGACGGCATCATCCCGCCATAGCGCTTGCGCCAATTGTAGAACGTCGCCTCGGAAATCCCGGTCTTGCGGCACACCTCACCGATCGCCGTGCCGTCCTCCGCCTGCTTCAGAACGAAGGCGATCTGCGCCTCCGAAAACTTCGATGCCTTCATGGAATTCTCCTCCTCCCCGTGCCGGGGACCATAAGTGGAAAATTCCAGTTCCGGCCGGACCAAAAAACCGGGAGCACGTCATCATGAGGGCGATCGGGGGCTTGTTGCCTCGGCCTCTGCGTTGAGACCACTAACACAGAGGCGGTGGCTCGTTTAGCGTTTCGCCGGGCCGTCCGTTCGTGTCGCGACCGAATGGCGCGCGAGGTGTGTCGTGCATGCGTCACCGTGCACAACGTAAGCTGAACCAATGCTTGCAATAGAGGATATGAATACTCCCCAGGCGGCACGGCAAAAATCAACCATTTCGTACCCTTTCCAGCATCTGGCGCGCGGTACTTCAGGATATATTTGCGCGTTGGAATCAGCAGGCTATTTGCGCCTATATCATTGCTTTGAACGACCGCTGCGTGGCCTACTGCGTCATTTCACTCTGTTTATTCGTGACAATATCCGCGAACGCGCCGAAGAACTGTGCCGAGATCTTCTTGGCAGTCGAATCCAATAGTCGTGCGCCCAACTGGGCTATCTTGCCACCGACATCCGCCTTCACTTCATAGCGCAGGAGCGTGACATCATCGGACTCTTCATGGAGGCACACAAAGGCGCGCCCCTTGGCGAAACCTGCAATCCCGCCCTGTCCCTCCCCGATGATTACATAACTATCGGGTGCTTGAATATCACTGAGGCTTACCCGGCCGCCGAAGGTTGCCTTGATGGGCCCGACCTTCAGCACGACCTTGGCGGCGAACCCATCCTCGCCATCGCGCTCCAGCTCCTCGCAGCCCGGAATCGCCCGTCGCAGAACCTCGGGTTCGTTTAGGGCCGCCCAGACCACTTCTCGTGGCGCCTCGATGCGAGCCTGACCAGTGAGTTCCATGCTCAGTCTTCTCCCTTTTTCTGTTTTTGTCGTATCAGGCCATGCAGCGTGCTTGGCGGCAACGGCATCGCATCGACCTTTACGTTGAAAGGCCGTAGCGCGTCCTCGATGGCGGCGCAGATCGCCGGTGGCGCGCCCATGCGTCCTCCTTCACCGCCTCCCTTGATACCGAATTCGGTATAAGGAGATGGCGTCTCCACGTGCCCCACGCGGATTTTCGGCGGCATCTCGTGAACGGTCGGAATGAGGTAGTCGGCGAAAGAGGCGGTCAGCAGCTGACCGTTCTCATCATACTGGAAGCGTTCGAGCAGCGCCGTGCCGATGCCCTGGGCGGTACCGCCGGTCACATGCCCGCTCAAGGTCACCGGATTGACCACGGTTCCGCAGTCATGGACCGCGACATAGTCCAGGAACGTGACCTGCCCGGTTTCGACGTCGACCTCGATGACCGGCATATGACACATATGGCCCATGATCGGATAGAAGATGCCGAGGTCGGATCGATCCTCCGAGGGCATGGTGGTGAGCGGGTGATCGTAGGTGTAGGCAGCATCGAGGCCGCTGGTCAGGCTTGGATCGTCGGGAAGAGACAGTCGAAACATGTGGGCGTGAAGCGCGACATCCGGGATGGTGACGAACGTGTTGACGTCCCGGGGGCCGATCTTGCCGTCTCGCATTTCGAGTTCCTCGACTGTGCAGCCAAGCATATGTGCGGCGATCTTGAAGAGCTTCGCCTTAATGATATTGCCGGCCCCCACAAGTGCACCCGCGATCATCACCGTGTAACGGCTGCCGCCCGGCCCTGTGCCGGCAAGGCCATGATCGGTATCGGTATAAGTGATGCTGATGTCTGCAGGATCAATCTGGAGCAGCTCGGCGAGAATCTGGGTCGCCATCGTCTCCGGACTGTTGCCCCAGAAGGGAGCGTTGAGCGAGACAAGTGCCTTGCCCATGGCATCGATCTTGACGCTGACCGCCTCCGGCGAACTCGTCAGCGCGAAACCCGGCTCCGGATTCAGCATCCAGAATTCGGTCGAGCTGAAAACGCTGCGCTCCTGGCAGGTGGCGATGCCGATGCCGATGTAACGGCCCTGCTTGCGTAACTCCGCCTGCTTTTTCCGCCAGCCGGCATAGTCAAGCATGCTGAGTGCCTTGTCGAGCACCGCGGGATAATTGCCACTGTCGTAGAGATTCCCGGTCGGAATCTTGTAGGGAAACTGTTCCTGCTTGATGAAGTTCTGTCGACGAAACTCGACGGGATCGAGACCGAGTTCATCGATGGCGGCGTCGACCATTCGCTCGATGACGAAATTGGACACTTCCGAACCAAATCCGCGATAGGCACCCTGCTGGCACTTATTCGAGAACACCGCGGTGATCTCGATATCGACAGATCGGATCTTATAGGGGCCGGTGATCTGCGACAGCGCATTGCCGTGATGGCCAACGCCAAACTGGAAGTAGGCTCCATAGTCGTCGATGCACGAGCAGCGAAGCCCGATCATGTTGTTGGCCGCATCGAGCGCGAGCTCGGCCTCGTACCAACGTTCCGAGCCGTGATTGTCGCACGCGGTGATATTGTCGATCCGATCCTCGATGTATTTCACCGGACGGCGGCAGAGACGCGCCAGCGAGGCGGCCAGAATCGGCACCTTGTGGGCGAACAGCTTGCTCCCGAAGCTGCCGCCGGCGATCGTCGGAATGACATTCAGCTTGTGGGTGGGAACCCCGAGAGAACCGGCAAGCGTGAAGCCGACATAATTATACATAGAGCTGTTGCAATAGACCGTGAACTTGCCGCTGCCGCTGTCGTACTGACCGATGGCGCCCACCGTTTCCATGGGCTGCGCGCCTGATCTCGGCCAATAGAGCTTGCGGCGGACGATCCTGGCCGCATTGGCGAAGTCCTCGTCCGCCGGACCGAACTTGAACCTCCGCTGCAGGGCGATGTTGGTCGGTCCACGCTCGGGATGAAGGATACCGTCGCCGCTTGCCGCCAGCGCGGTTTCTGCATCGGATATGACCGGCAGGCTTTCGTAGTCGACCTCGACAAGATCGAGAGCGTCCTCGGCGACGTAGCGGTTCTCCGCGACGACGACAACGACGGGCTCACCGACATGGCGAACCTTTCCAACCGCGACACAACGTTGCTCGACCGGAGGGTTGGCAAAACAGGGCAACGGGCCGGTCGTCTTCGCAAGGTCCTCGCCGGTCAGCACCTTCACCACGCCGGGCAGACTGGCGGCAGCCTCGCTGCGGATCGAAACAATACGGGCATGAGCATGGGGGCTGCGCAACACGGCCGCGTGCAACATGTTGGGCAGGTCGATGTCATCCACATAGCGGCCGTTGCCGGTCATGATGCGCGGGTCCTCGACTCGCTTCATATTCTGACCGATCCACTTCAGCGCCTGGCCAGGGCGTTCGCGCTGCCGGCTTGGAGGAATGGCGCGAGCGCTGTCCATCGTGGTCATGCTGCTTTCTCCCCGTGGGCGGCACCCGCGCGCATGATTTCTGCGGCGCGCTCGATGGATGCGACAATGTTCTGGTAACCCGTGCAGCGGCAGAGATTGCCGCCGATGGCCTCAAGGATATCCTCGCGGGCGGGATTGCTGTTGCCGCGCAGCAACTCGGCGGCGCTCATGATCATGCCGGGCGTGCAGAAGCCGCACTGCAGGCCATGCTTTTCCCAGAATGCCTGCTGGATGGGGTGCAATTCCTCGGCTGTCCCCAGCGACTCGACCGTTTCCACCGACTGCCCGTCGAGCTGGACGGCGAAGCACAAGCAGGAACGGGTCGCCTTGCCGTCGACCAGGACGGTGCAGGCTCCGCACACGCCATGCTCGCATCCAACATGCGTACCGGGAAGGCTCAGCTCATGCCTCAGAAAGTCGGTGAGCAGCAATCGCGGCTCGACGAGACGCTCGTGGCGTTGCCCGTTAACAGTTACGGAAATCTGGCATTTCGACATGCACGCTCCTCCCTCAAGGTCGTTCAGCGGGCCGATGCGGGCGGCCTTTATTGCGGCGACGCCAGCAGATCACCGCCGAACATCGCCGGATCATCATTCGGACCGCGTGCGCCTATGAGGCCACGGCACGGTCGACGCTTCTCGCCAGCACTCGCTGCGTCAGCACCCGGACAAGTTGGCGACGATAGTCCGACGTCGCATGGAGATCGGCTGGCGGGTCCGATGCCTCGGCCGCAGCGTCCGCCGCCTCTGCAATGACCTCGGCTGTGGGTGCTCGCCCTTCGATCATCGCTTCAACGACCGGCAAGCGCACCGTGTCGCAGCCGATGTTCCGGTAACCGATGCGCACGTTGCGGCACAGGTGATCTCGCACTTCCAGCAACGCTGCGCAGGCGACAAGGGCGAAGTCGCCCTTTCGCTGCGCCACTTCAAGGAACGCATAGCCATGCGGCTTTGGCGGCACCGGCAAGGTGATTGCCACCAGCAGCTCATTGGGTTCCAGGGCGGTCGTGAAGTCGCCCTGCAGGAACTCCTCGACCGGAATCTGCCGTTGCCCGTTCGAACTCTGAACGACCATTGTCGCCCCGAGCACCGACATGATCAGCGGCATCTCGGAGGCCGGATCATTGTGACAGAGGCTCCCGCCCAGCGTTCCACGATTGCGCACGGAATGATGGGCGACTTCATGATAGGCTTCGGCGATCAGAGGGCAGGCCTGCGCGATCGTCGGAGAGTTCAGCAGGGTGTTGTGCGTTGTCATCGCACCGATGTGCAGCACGCCGTCGGCGCTTTCGATTCCGCGCAGGCTCTCGAGGCGGCCGATATCAATCAGGCAGCCGAACTGAACCAGTCGCAAATTCATCATCGGGATAAGGCTTTGCCCGCCAGCGAGAACCTTCGCACTGTCGCCGCGACGGTCCAGGAATGCCAACGCCTCATCGACCGTCCCCGGCCTTTCATATTCGAATGCTGCAGGCTTCATGACTCCTCCCAACATAGTTTTGTTATAGATTGAAGACGTATCCGGACTTGTCGAGAATATGCCAGGCCTTATTAAGCAGTCAGCCGCGCTATACACGAGCACAATACTGCAGGCACGCCCCCCGCGAGCCTGAGCACGTATTTATTTATCAAATGAACATTAATATATGTTTGGTGTCAAGCAGAATGACTTCACGCGACGCGCCAATACGTAACAGGTGACCACCAAGACCTCTGCACGCGCTTCCCCTCGGCATTTCGCGCAAATCAAAGCGCTGGACTGGGAGAGGCGACTAGAAAATCATTCGATAAACAGCGTCGCATCCGTCTGCCTGCGCGTTGTCGAGCCGAGCCAAGGGCGGCATTCGCGCGCCCTGTCAGCCGGCTGTCCATCCACCATCGATAACGAGCGAGCTGCCCGTCATCAACGAAGAAGCCTCCGACGCGAGGAAGATGGCCGCACCGACCACATCGGAGAGCTGGCCGAGCCGCCCGAGCTTTATTTTGGACACGATCTCGCGCCGCTGCTCCTCCTTCTCAAGGAAGGGCTTCGTCATCGGCGTTTCGATAAAGGTCGGACCGATCGAGTTGACGCGAATCCCGACCGGGCCGAGCTCGATGGCGAGCGCCTTGGTGAACCCCTCGATCGCCCATTTGGACGCGCAGTAGATCGTCCTGTTTGCTGCACCGACGTGGCCCATCTGCGACGACATGTTGATGATGGACCCGCGGATGCCACCATTCGCCATGCCGCGGCTGACGGCCTGAGCCGCAAAGATCGCGGACTTCAGGTTCAGATCCATCACCGCGTCATAGTCTTCCTCGGTGACGTCGCTGAGCGGCTTGGGCCGGTTGGTGCCGGCATTGTTCACAAAGATATCGAATGCCGGCAACGCTGCGACCGAACGGCCAAAGTCCCTGATGTCGGTCACGTCCGAAACCAGCGGACGCGCAATGAGACCCTTCCCGCACAATTCGTCGCATGCGTGATGGATCTGATCGGCGGATCGTGCGCAGAGCGTCACATCGGCACCTGCCATCGCCAACGCGTCGGCGATGGCCCGACCTAGGCCGCGTCCAGCTCCGGTGACCAAGGCGCGTCTTCCGCCTAGATGGAAGTTCGCCAGCACATCAACATCGCTCGTCATGGCCGATCACTTGATAGCTTGGGGATTGATCGGCGAGCCGGCACCGCCGGGCAGATGCAGAGGCGGAGCCACGAAGAAGAATTCATAGACTTTGTCCTGCGCACAATCCTCGGCCAGTTCCTTCACGTAGAAGATCTCGCCCATCGAGATTCCCATCGCCGGAATGACGACCCAATGCCAGGGCTGATTGGCGTCTTTGGTCTCGTTCGGCCGCACCTCGCAGCCCCATGTGTCGGTACAGATTGCAGCGACGTCCTTGTTCCGCAGCCAGAAGCACGTTTCGAAACCCAGGCCCGGAGCGTCTCCGCCGGCGTACCCCTCCCAGCTCCCGGACGCGAGACAGCGCTCTTGGTGTCCGGTGCGCACGATCACGAAGTCACCCTTGCGGATCTCCACATTCTGGCTCGTCGCGCAGGCATCGAGGTCGGCGCTGGTGATCGCGTAGCCATCCGCCAGCGAGGACAGGCCCTTGAAGCGGGCGATGTCGAGAAGGACGCCGCGCCCGACCATCTTGTCGCGCACATGCTCGATACCGAGCTTTCTTGCACCCTTCGCATCGACGAGCCCAGCATCGTAGCCATTGTACATCTTGTCGTCGAGAAAGATGTGGCAGAGCGCGTCCCATTGGGTGGACGCTTGGCACGGCATGTTTATGGCGTCGTCCGCGTACCGCAGATAAGGCCCGGGAGCATCCTGGTTGCCGGCGACGGCATCGGTTCCGGTGGCCAGCATGGTGTGGATCGGATTCCAGCGTCCTCCGAACAGCCCGGATTGTATCGGCTCCTTGAGCGAGAGGGCGAGGGAGAACGTTCGGCCCTTGCGGATCAACCGGCCAGCCGCGATCACATCGGACGGCTCGATGTTGTTCAGCGTGCCGATCTGGTCGTCTTCGCCCCAGCGCCCCCAGTTGGAAACCTCATTTGCCGCGTCGTAGATCGCCTGACGATCGAAGCTCATCGCGCCCTCCATGTTTATCGATCGATAATTAATATCGAAGCAAACTGGCCGTCAAGGTCACAATGTGTAATATGCGGCGAGGTAGGGATCTGCAGGCATCCGCGCGGCTCGTTCGCGCCGAAGGCTGACCTGGATCGGAACGACGGGCGTCCATGAAGAAAGCCGCAAGCAAGACTGACAGCCGCCGCCGCCTGCCGCCCGCCGAGCGTCGAGAGAAGATCTTGTCCGAAGCCATTTCGGTCTTTGCCGAGAACGGCTTTGAAAGCAGCACGCGTGAGCTCGCGCAGCAGCTCGGCATCACCCAACCGCTGCTCTATCGTTACTTTCCCAACAAGGAGAGCCTGATTCGCGAAGTCTACAGGGCCGTTTACCTTGATCGCTGGAACGTCGAATGGGATCAGCTCCTCTGCGACCGGAGCCGGCCTCTGGACGAACGTCTGCGGGTTTTCTACGGAAGCTATACCGACGCTATTTTCGCCCGCGAATGGATGCGCATTTATCTGTTCTCCGGCTTGAAAGGCGCCGATATCAATCGCTGGTATATCGGATTGCTGGAAGAACGAATTCTTCAGCGCATCATGAAGGAGTATCGTCATCTTGTCGGGCTGGATGACGAAATCCCCCCGTCGGCGGAGGAGCTGGAACTGGCGTGGGCCTTCCACAGCGGGATCTTCTATGCCGGCGTGCGCGAACATATCTATGAGTTACCGCCGGTCCAGGATCGCCAGCGCATGATCGCCAATACGGTGCGCCTGTTCCATCTCGGTATTCAGGACTTCTATGCGGAACAGGCGTTGGCGGCCGTCACCCCGGCCGCTCTCAAGAAGTCGCCGAAGCATTCGGCTCTATCCAAGCGGAAGGTCCCCACTCGCTGACCCAGCCTAAGGCCTCTTGGCGACTGGCTCATCCCGTGAGCTCGGACGTGACGACGGAATTTGACGCCTGTCCGGCGGATGATCCGTGATCGAGGCCGCGAGCCAAACTCGTGCGCATCATAAGCCGTCCGGTCGTTACGCGCCCACGCCACCTGTTTCGCCGGAGCGAACACGGCGTCCTTGACAACAAGAAATAAATAATCGATTGATAAATAATGGCGGAGACGGGTGGCGCCCCTAGCGCGGCAGGTATCCATATGATGTAGCCCGCGGGGCTACGCCACCGCCTGCATCACCCCAGAGCGACAAAGCGGAGGCGACATGATCGTGCATCTCAAGAAGGGCAAACCAGAAGCCGAGCGCTCCGAGGACGACCAACAGGTGCGGTCGGTCGTTGAGGCCACACTCAAGGATATCGAGGCACGCGGCGACCGCGCGGTCCGGGAACTGTCGCAACGGTTCGATGCGTTTTCGCCCCCCTCTTTCCGGCTGTCGGAGAGCGACATAGAGGGCCTCATGAACAAGGTGGCGGACCGCGACATTGAAGACATCCGGTTTGCACAGACCCAGGTCCGCAAGTTCGCTGAAGCGCAGCGCAACTCGATGAGCGACATCGAGATTGAAACCCTGCCCGGCGTCATATTAGGCCACAGGAACATTCCAGTTCAGTCTGTTGGCTGTTACGTACCGGGCGGCAAATTTCCGATGGTCGCCTCCGCCCACATGTCGGTCGCAACCGCCTCCGTAGCCGGCGTTCCACGGATTATCGCGGCGACACCGCCTTTCAAGGGCGAACCGAATCCCGCGGTCATTGCGGCAATCAAGCTGGGCGGAGCTCACGAGATCTACGTGCTGGGCGGGATCCAGGCCATCGGCGCAATGGCCATCGGTACGGAGACAATCAATCCGGTCGATATGCTGGTCGGCCCCGGCAATGCATTCGTGGCCGAAGCGAAGCGCCAACTCTACGGGCGCGTCGGCATCGATCTGTTCGCGGGCCCGACCGAGACGATGGTGATCGCCGATGACAGCGTCGATGCCGAGATGTGCGCCACGGACCTTCTGGGCCAAGCGGAGCACGGATACAACTCGCCCGCGGTGCTGGTAACGAACTCGCGAGCCCTGGCAACCCAGACCATGGCCGAGATCGAACGTCTCCTGGCGATCTTGCCGACGCGGGAGACCGCGGCAAAGAGCTGGGAGGATTATGGTGAGGTGATCCTGTGCGACAGCTACGACGAGATGCTTGACGTTGCCAATGATATGGCCTCCGAGCATGTTCAGGTTATGACAGACCGGGACGACTGGTTTCTGAAGAACATGCGTTCGTACGGCGCGTTGTTTCTCGGCCCCCGCACGAACGTTGCGAATGGAGACAAGGTAATCGGCACCAACCATACGCTACCCACTAAAAAGGCTGGTCGCTACACTGGAGGACTGTGGGTCGGCAAGTTTCTAAAGACCCACAGCTACCAGAAAATCACAACCGATAGAGCCGCAGTGGAGATAGGCGGCTACTGTTCGCGACTGTGTCTACTCGAGGGTTTCGTTGGCCACGCTGAACAGGCCAACGTACGTGTACGCCGCTACGGCGGACTGAATGTTCCATATGGGGAGGCCGCCGACTAGGACTCGGGCGCGTTCTGCTGCCGTATCGGCACAGCGGCAGTAACCGCGGCCTTCGTCGGACCGCCCCTCGAGCCGACGACAGTGTGGACGCTGCTCCATCTGGCCGGCGTGCGGGCGGGACTCAACGGCTACAGATTGCTGAAAGGACGCCCGCTATGGTCTTCGATGCGGTGACGTTCGGCCTCCTGCTCGCCTCGGCGGTGCGGCTGTCTGAGCATTCCTGGAGCCGCGAGAGCCTCGTTGACAGGAAAAACGACGTAGGCCATCACTACGTTAGTGCGCGTCTGGAGCGCCACCTGTCCGCGGCAAGAGAGCTTGCTCTCATCCAGTCACTAGATACTCGAGAACCTTCTTCCAGCCTTTCGTAAGCGGACACTGGGCGATTGGAAGGAAGGTTTGTCGTGAGCCGTACCCTCACGTCTCGCACGTCTGTCGAAAGCCTGCGTAAGGAAGCCAAGCGCTGGCTAAGGGCACTTCATGCCCCCAGCCCGGCAGCCGCGAACCGCTTTCGCGCCGCCTGGCCCGACGGACCAGCCGAGCCGCTCCTGCGCCATGTCCAGCATGCCCTGGCACGGGAGTATGGCTGTGAAAGCTGGGTCGCACTCAGGCAGGAGATCGAACAACTGGCACGAGCCGGCGGGAGCAACGCCGATCGCGTCAAGCAGCTGCTTCGCCACGGCTGGGACGGCGATCCGGCACTCGCCCGCCATGTCCTCGACCGCTACCCCGCCATCGCCCGCGACAGCATATTTACCGCCGCGGCCTCCGGCAACCTTGCCGAGGTCAGACGCCGGCTTGCTGGCGACCCGGCTGAAGCGACACGTACGGATGGGGTCCACATGTGGACCGCTCTCACGCATGTCACATACGGGCGCCTCGATGCACACAATGCAGTTGCCATAGCGCGGCTGCTGCTTGATGCGGGCGCCGATCCGAATTTCGGCTTCGATGACGGGTGGGGCAGCCCCTTTACCGTGCTCACCGGCGCCATCGGGCGCGGTGAGCAGCATAAGCCGAGTCATCCTCAGGTGCAGGTTCTCGTCGATCTCCTCGTCGCGGCGGGAGCTGACCCGTTCGATCGGCAGTCGCTCTACAATATCTCCGTCGATGGCAAGGACATCGATTGGTATGAGCGGCTCTGGCAGCTTTGCCTCGCGAAGGGTCTCACGTCCAAATGGAGTGACCCGGACGCATGGATCAACGGCGGCACGATAAAGGTCAACACGCTCGACTATCTTCTTGGCAACGCCGTCGGGCAAAACCATCTCGAGCGCGCCGCGTGGCTCCTCAGGCACGGTGCCAGCGCGAATGCGCCCCAGGCTTATAATGGCTGGCCGATGCACAAGCTTGCGCAGATATCGGGCTTTCTCGACATGGTCTCGCTTCTGGAGCGTCACGGTGCGGAGCCGGCCAAGTTGACGGGAGCACAGGCTTTCCAGGCGGCGTGCCTGCGCCAGGATGAGGCGGCTGCCCGCGCGCTGCTCGCCACTGATCCCGGGCTCGTGAAGGACGCGACACCGCTACTGGCGGCCGCTGAGTTCGGCAATGCCGGTGCAGTCGCATTGCTGCTTACTCTCGGCGCGTCGGCCCGCGCGCTGGACGCAGACGGCATCAGTCCGCTGCATCGGGCGGTGCAATCTGGCTCGCTGGAGGCGGTCGAGCTACTCCTGGGCGCAGGCGGCGATGTCGATCTGACCGAGCGGCGCTGGGGCGGAACCCCACTGAGCTGGGCAGCCGTCATGGGACAATCAGACATCTTCGAGCGGCTTGCCGCGCTCAGCCGCGATGTGCGCACCCTCGGCTACAGGGCAAAGCTTGACCGGCTGGAAGCGGTTCTGCGCGCGGAGCCTGAACGGGCCAACCAGATTTCAGCCGATGGAGACGGGCCGACCCCGCTATTTATCCTGCCGGGCGATCCCGACCTGGCAGCGGCGGTCGCGCGCATTCTGCTCGCTTATGGCGCTGATCCAGCAGTGAAGAACGCGAAAGGGCAAACTCCGGCTGAGGTTGCGCGAGACATCGATTTCGACGAGGCTGCTGAGTTGATGGAACGCGCCACAGACGCGTATCGCCGTGCTAAGACGTAAGAATACTCTGTTCATCAGGGCTGCATGGCATCGGAGGATGATTGTCAAACGGCTCGCAACGTTGCGCCCCAATCAGCGTCCAATATCGGCTCTGACGCAATTTCAGCAGTGAAACTATGACAGCGCGACGATGCGTGCCTTGAGCAGATCGAGTTTGCGCGGTCATACATCTTACGTTTGACCAGCTTGAGCTCGATGAGGTGGCCATCGATCTGTGGTAGAATTAAAGAAAGTGATGGCCGGGTCGAACGCGGCCGTCGACTCACGATGTCGACGCTTCGGCGAGGTACCAATACGGGATGTCGAACGTCACTGCCGTCCGCTCCTCTACGGCGGCGATATCGACATCGGGCGCGAGTTCCAGCAGAGACAGCCCGCCGCCGCGCAGGACCTTGAACACGCACAGATCGGTGATGATCAGGTCGACGACACCCCGGCCGGTGAGTGGCAGGGTGCATTCGGGCAGGATCTTCGGCTCGCCTCTGGCGGTGTGCTCCATCAGGACGATGACGCGCTTCACGCCCGCCACCAGATCCATCGCCCCGCCCATACCCTTCACCATCTTGCCGGGGACCATCCAGTTGGCAATGTCGCCCGCCTCGGACACCTGCAGGGCGCCGAGGATCGACAGGTCGATATGCCCGCCGCGGATCATGGCGAAGCTGTCGGCGGAGGAGAAGTAGCTCGTCGTCGGCAGCTCGGTGATGGTCTGCTTGCCGGCGTTGATGAGATCCGGGTCCTCCTCGCCCTCGAACGGGAAGGGGCCCATGCCGAGCATGCCGTTCTCGCTCTGGAGCTGTACGGAGATGCCGGGCGGGATGTGGTTCGCCACCAGTGTCGGCAGGCCGATGCCGAGGTTCACGTAGAACCCGTTCTCCAGCTCGCGGGCGGCGCGGGCGGCCATCTGATCTCGTGTCCAGGGCATCAGGCCGACTCCTTCTGGCGCGTGCGGACGGTGCGCTGCTCAATGCGCTTGGGCGTATCCGGCACCGGGACGAGCCGGTCGACGTGGATGCCCGGCGTGTGGATGTGATCGGGGTCTGTGGCGCCGGGCTCGACGAGGACCTCGACTTCCGCGACGGTGACCCGCGCGGCCGTCGCCATCATCGGATTGAAGTTCCGGGCGGTCTTGCGATAGGCGAGGTTGCCCTCGGTATCGCCTCTGTGGGCGTGGACGATGGCGAGATCGGCGGTGAGCGCGCGCTCCATCACGTAGTCGGCCCCGTCGAAGTGCCGGACCTCCTTGCCCTCCGCGACGATGGTGCCGACGCCGGTGCGGGTGAAGAAGGCGGGGATGCCGGCGCCGCCGGCCCTTATGCGCTCCGCGAGGGTGCCCTGCGGGTTGAACTCCAGTTCCAGTTCGCCGGACAGGTACTGTTCCTCGAACAGCTTGTTCTCGCCGACATAGGACGAGATCATCTTCGCGATCTGCCGGGTCTCCAGCAGGATGCCGAGGCCGGCGCCGTCAATGCCGGCGTTGTTGGAGATGACCGTCAGCTCGCGGACACCGGAATCGCGGATGGTGTCGATGAGGGCCTGTGGGATGCCGCAGAGCCCGAAGCCTCCCGACATGATGGTCATGCCGTCGAAGAGGAGGCCGTCGAGCGCGGCGACGGAATCGGGGCGAAGCTTGCCTTGCGCCATCGCGTCTCTCTTTCAGGATGGGAATGGAGGATCGGGCGGCCGGAAGGCCGCCGGAGCGGGGGACGCTCCGGCGGCAGAGGCACGCCGGCCGGCGTGGGCCCGGTCGGGCTCAGGCGGCGTCGGCGCGCTCGGGGATCGGCAGGCCGAGCCAGTCCTTGTAGAAGGTGT
Organism: Ancylobacter polymorphus; assembly: GCF_022836935.1. NCBI lineage: Bacteria > Pseudomonadati > Pseudomonadota > Alphaproteobacteria > Hyphomicrobiales > Xanthobacteraceae > Ancylobacter > Ancylobacter polymorphus. Next base: position 231,726 of record NZ_CP083240.1, read on the forward strand.
CGATGTCGGGTTCGAAGTCGCGGATCACCGGGTACCAGGGCGTCGGCGCCTCGACGTCATGCAGCGTGCCGCATTCCGCGCAGTAGTATTCACGCAGCACCTGCCAGGAGGAGGTCGGCGCCATCAGGCGCGGATAGAGCTCCTCGAGCTCCTCGGCGGTGTCGCGGACATGGATGTGCGCGTGCAGCTTCCAATTGTCCCGCCAGTCGCAGAAATCGTGGCCGCACTGGCAGCGGACCGTCCATTTCTTGCTGACCTTCTGCTGCACGATGTACAGCTTGGGGCCGAGCGGCAGCACGATGCGATCGCTCCACGGCACCCGCTCCTGAAGGATCTCGATATAGGTCGCGAAGCGCTCCGGGTCCTTCGGGGTCGAGAGCATCTGGTGCAGCGTGTCGTGATCGACGGTGCCGTCGATCAGGTCCGCGATCTTGGCGCGCGTATAGGCCATGGTGTTTCCTCGCTATGTTTGTTGATGAGGTGAGCGGGCCGGCGTGACCACCGGCCCGCCTGGCGTCATTCCTCGACGAACTGCACCGTCTTCACGTCCGGCAGCTCGGACACGTCCATGGAATAGCGCGAGCCGTAATGCGGCACGCCGATCTCCTCCTCGGTCAGGATCCAGCTCTCCGGCAGGTCCCAGAAGGAGCGGAAATCGGCCTCGAAGCGCGGCCCGAGCTTGAAGGAGGCGGCGAACATCTGCCGGACCTGGGTGCCGGCATCCTTGGCGAGGATCTTCTCGCGTTCGCCGCGCATCCAGTCGCGCGTCGGCACCGAGGTGGCGATGCGCTGCTTGCGGATCGCCACGCGGCGTTCCTCGGTCGCGGGTGCGTCGAGCACATAGGCGCTGTCCGCTTCCTTCTTCGCCACCACGCCATAGACGGAGAGAGCGAAGCGCTCGATCAGGTAGCCGCCGTTGAGGTCGTCCACCACGCTCTGGGGCACGCGGTCGAGCGGGTCGCCGAAGCCCGGCCCGCCGCGCATGTAGTTGAGGTAGAGATCGTAGTCGGCAAACATTTCCTCGGTGGTGATGGCCTGCTTGTCGCGCTTGATGACGGCGCCCTTGATCAGGTCGTCCCAAACGGGATTCTGCGGATCGGTGTCGCCGCCGAGCGGGATCGGCTTGCCGGTGGCGATCAGCTCCTTGAGGCCGGTGTCGTGCGCGGCGAAGCGGTAGCCGGAGGCCGCCGGATAGCCGCCCATCAGGCCCCAGTCGGACGAGATGTGGCCGTTGCCCATGAAGAACATGGTCCAGTCCTTGGCGTTCCAAACCAGACGCAGGCTCTCGAAGCCGCAGCCGCCGCGATACTTGCCGGCGCCGCCGGAGGACGCCTTGATCTGGCGGCCGAGATAGACGAGCGGCTCGGCCAGCTCCCAGATCTCCATGTCGCCCATGTCGCCTTCCGGGTTCCAGATGGCGGCGGCGTGGGACAGGCCGTCCTGCACGGCGGTGGCGCCGGTGCCGTTCGCCGCGCATTCGAACGAGTTCACGGCGTGGATCTCGTCGTACTGGTTGAAGCCGCCGCCCTGCAGCCAGTTGGAGGTGTTGGCGTTGCCCGCGTTCACCTCCTCCAGATAGCCGCGCCCGAAATAGGAGCGCGACAGGCCGCGCCACAGCGCCGTCCACGCCGAGACGAGGAAGTGCCAGCTGTAGGAGAAGGCGACGCGGCGGTCGTCCGGGTTCATCCACGTGCCCTTGGGCAGGCGGAACTCGGTGCCGTAGGCCGCGCCGTCATTGATCATTTCCGACGGGATCAACGTCTGGGTCATCATCACCCAGATGCCGGAGGTGAAGCTCACCTGATGGGCATTGTAGGTGTGCCAGCCCCAGCGGCTGGAGCCTTCGAAGTCGAGACGCCAGGTGCCGTCGCCGCGGATGGTGATCTCCGAGGGGGCGTGCATGATGGTGTCGAGCTTGGCGAAGTCCGAGGGCACGCGCACGTCCGGATGGGCGTAGGGAACGTCGACGAAGCCGACCTGCCGGTACTTGCCGGGGATCGTCATCGCCTTGATGCGGTTCTGCAGGCCGAGCCGGCCGTGCTCGACCGCCTCGTAGGCGAACTTCCAGTAGGCATCGATGCCTTCCTCGGAGATCACCTCCTCCACCAGCTTGCGGATCATATGGCAGCCGGCGATGCGGGTGCGCTCGTCCAGCATCCAGTAGCGGGTGGTGCGCACCATGCGCTGGCTCTCGTGCAGCCAGTCGCGGAACAGCGTGTCGTTCTCGCCGACCTTGCGGCAGGTGATGGAGTAGCCGTCGCCGAAGCGCTGAACCTGGCCCGTCGCCATCGAGCCGGGACCGACGGCGCCGGTGTCGATGACGTGGGTGACGCCGCCGACCCAGCCGATCAGCTCACCCTCCCAAAAGATCGGGACGATGGTGTGGATGTCGCAGGGATGGACGTTCCCGATCAGCGAGTCGTTGTTGCAGAAGATGTCCTTGTCGCGCACGCCCGGGTTATGTTCCCAGCCGTTCTCGATCATGTACTTGATCGCTGCGCCCATGGTGCCGACGTGGATGATGATGCCGGTCGAGGTGAGGATGCTGTCGCCGGCGGCATTGTAGAGGGTGAAGCAGAGCTCGCCCTCCTGCTCGACGATCGGCGAGGCGGCGATCTTCTTGGCGGTCTCGCGAGCGTCGACCACGCCGGCACGCAGCCGCGAGAACAGCTTGTTGTAGAGGATGGGCTGGCTGTCGCGCAGCGCCATCGTCTCCAGCCCGGCGTAGCGGCCGGTCTGCTTGGTCGCGTCCATGATGCGGTCGCGGTGCTGCTTGAGCGTTTCGCCGCCGCGGACGATGCCGCCGGTCGACGCGTCGAGATCCTTGTCGCGAACACGGATGTTCATCTTCGGTTTCCTCCTGGTTTTCGGCTTGTCGTGGCGGTCAGACTTCCTTGAGGTGGAACAGCCGGTGGCCGTCCAGGAAGGTCTCGAAGCCGTCGGGGACGACGAAGGTGGTGGCGTCGGATTCGATGATGGCGGGCCCGACCACGCGGTTGCCGGGACGTAGCGCTTCCATCCGGTAGAGCTGCGCATCGACCCAGCGCTTCTTGCGGTAGAACTTGCGGGTGCCGATCTTCGCCTCTTCCGGGGGCGTCTCGCCTTCCAGTGGTTCCTTCGGGATCTTCGGCTTCGGGATCGGGACCGCGCCGCGCATGATGGCGCCGGTGACCGAATACCCAAGCTCCGGCGAGCGGGCGGAGGCGGCGTAGACGCGGCCATAGGTGGTGTTGAAGGCGTCGACGAGCTGTTCCCAGTCCTCCGCGGTCGAGGCGCTGGACAGCGGCGACTCGATCTCGAGGTCGTTGAGCTGCCCGCGATACTGCATGCGGTAGCCGGGCTGCAGCGTCACCTGCTCGGGCGCGTAGCCGTTGAGCTTGAACTCCTCCAGCACGTTGTGGGTGAGTTCCTCCCACGCCGCCTGAAGCGTCTGCGCCGCCGCCTCGCGCTGATCCGCCGGGGCGTCGGGCGCGAGGTTGATGTCGAGCGACTTGTCGTAGCGGTACTCGAAATCCGCCGCCGCGCAGCCGAAGGCGGAGAAGCCTGCCGCCCAGGCGGGCACGATGACGTCCTCGAAGCCGAGACCTTCAGTGTAGCCGTAGGTATGAACCGGGCCGGCGCCGCCATAGGAGAAGCACACGAAGCTCGCCGGCGAGTAGCCCTTGCCGGAGATCATCGAGCGCAGATAGTCGCGTAGGTCGCTGTCGAGCAGCTCGATGACGCCGGCCGCCGCATCGTCGACCGACAGGCCGAGCGGATCGGCGAGCTGCTTCTTGATGGCATCGACGGAGCGCTGGCGGTCGAGCTTCACGGCGCCGCCGAGGAAGTTGTCGGGGTTCAGATAGCCGAGGACCATGTGGCAGTCGGAGATGGTGACGGTCTCGATGCCGCTTTCCTTCCAGCACACGCCGACGCGGTAGCCGGCCGAGTCCGGGCCGAGCTTGATCGCCTTGGTGTAGGGATCGAGCCGGATGAAGGAACCGGCGCCGGCCCCCACCGAATCCATCGCCACCAGCGGCAGCGACAGGACGAGGCGCGCCATGTCCGGGTCGTTCTTGATGGTGAGCTCGCCCTGGGTGATGAGGGCGACGTCGAAGGAGGTGCCGCCGATGTCCGAGCAGGCGATGTTGTTGTAGCCCAGCACCTCGCCGAGATATTTCGCGCCGATAACCCCGCCGATGGGGCCGGACACGATGGTGCGGGCCAGCTCCTTGGCCTTCCACGAGATGGTGCCGCCATGCGTCGCCATCACCCGGAAGTCGAACTTGGTGCCGTGCTCCTTGAAGGCGTCGGAGATCTTCTTCAGCGTCTGGCGCGACGGCTCGGCCGCATAGCCTTCGAGGATGGTGGTGTTGGTGCGGTGGGTCTCCTTGCGCACCGGGTAGTAGTCGGCCGAGGCGAAGACCGGGATCGCCTTGCCGCTCTTCTTCACCTCCTCCGTCACGATGTCGCGTACGCGCCGCTCGTGATCGGGGTTCTTGTAGGAGTGCAGCAGGCTGATGACGATGCCCTCGACATCGGCGGCGATCAGCTCGCGAGCCGCCTCCCTGGCCGTCTCCTCGCGCAGCGGGATCACCACCGTGCCCGACATGTCGACGCGCTCGACGACGCCGCGCGTCAGATTGCGCGGCACCAGCGGCGGGTCGTAGCGGTGCGTGTTGAGGTGGATGCGGTCCTCATAGGCGTAGCCGAGATAGGCCTGGATCGCCCGGCCCATGCGGTGGAAGTCCTCCATGCCGCGGTTGACGATCAGGCCGCAGCGCAGGCCCTTGCGCTGCACGACACGGTTGAGCATCGCCGTGCCGGAATAGACGCCGGTCTGGAGCTGCTTCAGCGCCGCGTCGAGTGAGAGGCCCCAATTGCCGAGGCCGTCCTCGCTGGAGGCGATCAGGCCGAGGGCTTCGTTCTGCGGCGTGCTCTGCGCCTTGCCGACGACGAAGTCGCCGTCGGAGTCGACGAAAAACGTGTCCGTCATGGTGCCGCCGGCGTCGATGCCGAGCACCTGCACGTTTCGGTTGGTCGGAGAATGGATGTTCACAAGCGTCCCTCCTGGTGTTCAACCGGCTTCTGCCGAGCCGGGCCAAAGGAGGAACGCAGAAGGCGTGCCAGTATCGGCTCGCTGTCGTCTTTCGAATATTTTTAGACACTTATCGCGTTTGCGAAGATCGTCTTCGCGTCGCATCCTGTCCGACTATCGGACGACAGGCGGATGATCGGCGGACGAGGCGATGCTAGCGGACGGTGCCGCCGCTGCGATACCCGTTGAGGCGCAGGTAAAGCGTGGAGCGGGCGATGCCGAGGCGGCGGGCCGCCTCCGTCAGATTGCCGCCGCATGCTTCCACCTGCGCGAGGATCGCCGCGCGTTCGCTCGCCTTGAGGTTGGCGACGGGGGCCGCGGCCTCGGGGAAATCCATAGCGACCGCGCCGGGTCGGGGCACGGGCGGCGCCTGTCCGTCGAGCTCGGGCGGCAGGTCGTCGAGGCCGATGACGTCGCCATCGGCGAGCGCGATCATCGCATCGACCACGTTGCGCAGCTCGCGCACATTGCCGGGCCAGCAATAATGGCGCAGGCGCTCCAGAACCTCCGGCGCGAAGACGGGGACCGGCCGGCCCTGACGCGCGGCGGCGGCCTGTGCGAAGCCGCCGGCCAGCGTGACGACGTCCTCCCCGCGCTCCCGCAGGGAGGGGATGCGGATGCGGGCGGCGGCGATGCGATAGTAGAGGTCGCGGCGGAAGCGGCCTGCCTCGACCTCGGCGGAGAGGTCGCGGTTGGTCATGGAGAGGATGCGGATGTTGACCCGGCGCCCCACATGGTCGCCGACCCGGTAGACCACGCCGTCCTCCAGCACGCGCAGCAGATAGGATTGCAGGTCGAGCGGCATCTCGCCGATCTCGTCGAGACAGAGCACGCCGCCGTCCGCCTGCTCGATGCGGCCGGGGCGGCCCTTCTCATCGGCGCCGGTGAAGGCACCCTTGGTGTAGCCGAACAGCTCGCTAGCGATGAGGTCGCGCGGCATGCCTCCACAGTTCAGCGGCACGAAAGGACCGCTGGCGGCCGGGCTGGCGCTTCTGATGGCACGGGCGAACAGCTCCTTGCCGACGCCGGTCTCGCCCTCGATGAGGATCGGCAGGCTGTTGGCCGCCAGCTTGCGGGCGCGCTCGCGGGCCTCGCGCATCGGTGCGCTGGAGCCGAGGATGCGGTCGAAGCCGATCTCCGGCTCGACCGCCTCGCGCGGGCTCTCCACCGACGCGGCGGACCGCGCGCGAGAGCGGTGCATCACGATCAGGCAGCCGATGGCCTCGCCGTCCGAGCGGACGATCTCCACGCTGGCATTGGGAAAGCGGTGGCGGCAGTTCTCTTCCCACGCCTCGTGTTCGGCGGCGCCGATGAGGTGGCGGACCTCCTCGGCCAGCCGCTCGGGCGCCGCATCGGACTGGCGGCGGGCGGAATCCGCCGCGTGCACGAGAAAGCCCCGCCGGTCGACGACGAGAATCTCCTCGCTCAGCCAGATCGAGCGTTTCGAGACGAAGCTGCGCAGCAACAGCTCATGCTCGACCTTCGCCGTGCGATACAGCCCGGCTTCGATCTCCTGGCCGATGGCGACTGCGAGCGCGAGGCTCTGCGGATTGAAGTGGTCGACGGGACCGGAAATATCGACGATGCCGAGCAACTGATGGTCGAGCGGATGGCGAACCGGGGTGGCGGCGCAGGTCCAGCGCTGCACGTCCTCGCAGAAATGCTCGGCGCCGCGGATCTCCGTCGGCCGTCCGTCGATCAGCGCGGTGCCGATGGCGTTGGTGCCAATCACGCCTTCGGCCCAGCGACCGCCGGTTTCCAGATGGTTACGGCGGCCATGGTCGACGACGCGCGGATCGCCCGCGGTCTCGATGATGAACCCGCTGGCGTCGCTCAGGATCATCATGGAGGAGGCGTCGGCGAGAAAAAGGCCGGAACGTTCGAGCGCCGGGCGCGCCACGTTCAGCAGCGTCGCGTTGGCGGAACGGCGGCGGAAGAGTTCCGGCTCCGCGGCGAGTGGCGCCTCAGTGAGGCCGACACCGATGCCGCCGGCGCGTGACCTCTCCCATGAGGCGGCGAGCGCGCGGGATATACCCGGCGAGCCAACGCCGTCTTTCAGGAAGCGTTCCCATGCCGTACGGATCGCATTCTGCTCCATGCCGTCGTCCTCCCCTTTGCAGGGACGTCGCCGCGCGGATGGCGGTCCTCCGTTGGCAAGCGGAGAACGACGGCAGCATGTCGCGATCCCCGCCCAAGTCAGGTGGCGATGGGAGCCGGCCATGCGACGTCCTGTCGCGAACGCACCGCCCTAGGTCTAAACTAGCAATGTGCTTCTTCGGCACATATTGGTTTAATAAGAGTAAGGTATCTTTCGCCTTCTGTGCAACGAACCTAGACAGAATTGCAAGAGTTCGGCGCGAAGCGTTACCGGCTCCGACATATCGAGCAAGCGGCCATCCGGTCAGGACGTCGCTAGCGTTGAACGGTAAGCTCGCGACCCGCAGGCATCGGCGTGCACGATGCCCCGCCGGAAGGTCGCCATTTCAGCCCGGCGTTGAAAAGGACGGCCTGGCACTCAGTTGCAAGGCGAATGCTCGAACGGTTCTATCGCTCCGGATGAAGCTCAAACGTCCACCTGCCGGATGTGGTAGGTGCAGCGGCGGCCACCTTGGACGATATGCTCTCGGCGCTCCACATGCGCCGTCGGCCCGAGCACCGATGTGAACACCTGAAGCTCGGCGCGGCAGAACCCCTGACAGGACATCGCCGCGGCGCATATCGGGCAATGGTTCTCGATCAGAATGAGCGAGCCGTCCGTCATTTCCAGCCATTCGGCCATATAACCTTCCGCGGATCGCAACGCGGCGAGCGTCGCTACCCGCTCGTGCAGGCTTCCAAGGCCGGACATGGCGGCTTCGTAGGTCGCCCGCGTGTCGTCCTCTCTCCGGGTGATGATGCTGTCGAGGGCTGCTTCACCCAGGCTGCCGCGAATGATGCCGAGAAGCTGAACGGTCAGGGCCGCGTGGGTGTCCGGAAAGCGGGCCTGCGCCGCGGTCGTCAGGTCCCAGTATTGCGTCGGCCTGCCGACACCGGAAGGAGCGGCACTCGTCGTCACCAGCCCTTCTTCCGCAAGCCGGACAAGCTGCTGGCGCACGGCTTCGCCGGTCGTGCCCAACCGCTTGCCCAATGCGGACGCCGTCTGCGCTCCTTGCATCTTGAGCGCCATCAAAATGCGCTCTCCGGGGCTGCGGGGGGAGTGCGCGCCATTTTCCAAGAGTGTGCTTGACATATCCTTCCGCTATTTTCAAAGATAGTTCTTGGAAATTATCTGGACCGCCTATGGAAGGCAAGCCCGAAGCCCTCAAGGAGACGTATCATGGCGTTCGAACTGCCGGCTCTCCCCTATGCATACTCGGCCCTTGGCGATCGCGGCATGAGCCAGGAAACGCTGGAACTTCATCATGACAAGCACCATCAGGCCTATGTGACGGCGCTGAACGGTTTCGTGGAAAAGAGCGCCGAGCTTCAGGGCAAGTCGCTCGAAGAAATCATCCTCTTTGCCAATGGCAAGGCCGACCTCGCTCCCCTGTTCAACAATGCCGGCCAGCACTGGAACCACATCCACTTCTGGAATGCGCTGTCGCCGGCTGGAGGCAAGATTCCCGGCAAGCTCGAAGCGAAGATCGTCGAGGATCTCGGCTCGGTCGACGTCTTCAAGGAAGCTTTCAAGGCGGCGGCTGTCGGTCAGTTCGGTTCCGGCTGGGCCTGGCTGATCCTTGGCACCGACGGCAAGCTAAAGGTCACGAAAACGCCGAACGGCTCCAATCCCATCGCGACCGGGGAAGGCAAGCCGTTGCTCGGCCTCGATGTGTGGGAGCACAGCTACTACGTCGACTTCCGCAACCGGCGGCCCGACTACGTAACCAACTTCCTCGACAAGCTCGCCAATTATGAGTTCGCGGAAGCCAATCTCGCCTGAGCGAGATCTCGTGGATGCGTCGAGCCGTGTCCCACCGATTCAGCACTCGGAGATGGCTGTCAAACCTGTCGATGGACGTTCTCGCCCTCAACTGCCAGAACGTTGCACCTTCTGATCAGCATTGAGAGCATCCTGCCGAGCACAGGAAAGCATTGAAGGAGAGAGGCTTTGAGAAAATTGCCGTGGCGACATATTTACGCGTGGACTTTGGCGGCCTTTTTTACGGTTGGCGGCTTCCTGAATATTTTTGCCTCTTCCACTATCCTTGAAGACTATCAGCGCTGGGGGTATCCGGACTGGTTTCACTATCTCACCGGCATGTTGGAATTGACGTCGGCGGCCTTGATCGTCCTGCCTTTCACGCGCCTCGTCGGTAGTGCCCTTGCAACTGCGATCATGGGAGCCGCCGCCGCGACGGTAGCACTTCACGCGGAGTACACGCATGCAGTCGCTCCGCTGGTCGTCATGGTGCTTGCCTGCCTGAATGGATGGCTCACCTGGCGTGTGCGCAGTGGAAGCGAAGTGCCAGTATCGCGTTGAGGCGGGAACATCTGGACGAATAATTGTCCGAAGTCTCGCTGATGAAGTGCCGTTCGGAGGCGGATCGGGACTCGGAACAAAGTTCGGACGCAAGCGCGCGTCCGTTACCACCTATGCGGCCCGCCCCCGTCGACGAACAGTCCACAGGCAGAGGCGATAGAGCGATTGGTGCCGTTCTGGGCGCGCCAGCGCGATGCGGGCGTGCGGCCCCGACGTCGAAGCGCCTGCCTCTCAGCAAAAATATCTGACCATCTGGATCGGCTCGCGCGGGATCCTTCTGCATCCGGCCAAGTCCGAAAGCGAACGCATCGCGTCGCCTCGCAGAAGACCGCGTGCGCTTCACGAGCAAGCAAATTACACGATCGATCGCTTGACCTCAACTTTGGTTGAGGTTGTACGAGCTTTTCGGAACACACCTGTCAATGGATTGCGCATCGTCCAACCGGCGGCGGAGCGGCAAGGCCTGTGCACATATCGGAAGAAAAATGACCCCCTCCCTTTCGAGCTTGATCGTGCTTCCCGCGATCGCCCTGATGCTCACCGCCTGCGACGCGCCGCAGGGACAAACGCAGGCCACGCCGCCCCCTCCCCTCGTCAAGACGCTCATCGCCCAGCCCGAGGACGTGCCGCTCTCGCGCGACTATCCGGGCCGGTTGCTGCCGATCCGCCTCGCCGAAGTGCGCGCGCGAGTATCCGGGATCGTTCTCGAACGGAAATTCGCGGAAGGTACCGACGTCCGTAAGGGAGACGTCCTGTTCGAAATCGATCCGGCGAGGTTTCAGGCCGAGGTCGCCAGCGCGAAAGCACAGCTTGCCCGTGCGCAAGCCGCGCTCGTGCTGGCTTCTCAGCAATCCGAACGTGTGGAACGGCTGCTGCAGACCAGCGCGGCGAGCAAAGCGCAGTTTGATGCCGCCGACGCGGGCCGCAAACAGGCGGAAGCCGAAGTCGCGGTGGCGATGGCCAATCTGCAAACTGCCGAACTCGAGCTCGGCTATGCCTCCGTCCGCTCACCCATCGACGGACGCATCGGGCCCGCGCTGGTCACCGAGGGCGCGCTGATGCGCCAGGAGGATGGAACGCCTATGGCCACCATCCGCGACCTCAGCTCGGTCTATGTCGACTTTACCGCACCACTCGCAGAGATTTCCGCGCTCCAGCACGAGAGCGGGGCAGGTCTCCTGGAGCGCCCGGCTCCAGACACCGCCGTAGAGCTGATCGGCAATGACGGAACGGTCTACGGTCAACGCGGCCGCCTGCTGTTCTCCTCCGCGGTGGTGGACGAGGGTACGGGGCAGGTCTCGCTGCGCGCCGAGTTTCCCAATCCCGAGAACCAGCTGCTTCCCGGCACCTATGTCCGCGTCCGGATGCGGCAGGGGGTGGCCCGGCAGGCTCTGCTCGTGCCGCAGCGCGCCGTGCTGTGGGACACCCTGGGCCAGGCGCGGATCGTGACCGTGAAGGACGGCCTTGCCACCGTGCAGCCGATCGTCACCGCCCGTGCGGTCGCCAATCGCTGGATGGTGCGTGAGGGGCTGAAGCCCGGCGACCAGATCATCGTCGACGGTGCGGAGAAGCTCGTTCCCGGCAGTCCGGTGACGGTGGAGTCCGCCGCCAATGGCGATGGCCGGCAGACCAGCCTCGACGGTGGCTGCGACGATGTTTGCGAACAGACCGGCAAGATCTGAGGACGCGTCATGCCCCAATATTTCATCGAGCGTCCGGTCTTCGCCTGGGTCATTGCCCTCGCCGTGGCCCTGGGAGGCATCATCTCCCTGCCCTTCCTGCCGATCTCGCAATATCCCAACGTCGCGCCGACGACGATCGCGATCACCACCAGCTATCCCGGCGCCTCGCCGCAGAACCTCTATGACAGCGTCACCAAGCTGATCGAGCTGGAGATGAACGGGGCGACGGACCTTCTCTATTTCGATTCCGTGAGCGACGCGCTGGGCAACGTCACCATCAACGTCACCTTCGAGGCCGGCACCGATCCGCAGACGGCCACCGTCGACGTCCAGAACCGGATCAGCCGCGTCGAGGCCCGCCTGCCCCCCTCGGTCCGCCAGCAGGGCATCCGGGTCGAGGAAACCAGCAGTGCCTTCCTGCTATTCGTCGGCCTGATCTCGACCGACGGCAAGCTGAACGCCGTCGATCTCGGGGAATTTGCGACGCGTAACGTCATCGACGAGCTGCGTCGCCTTCCCGGCGTCGGCCGGGCGCAGCTCTTCGCGACCGAACGCGCCATGCGTATCTGGATCGACACCAAGAAGCTCGTCGGCCTGAATCTGACGGCGCGGGACGTCACTAACGCGATCGTGGCCCAGAACGCGCAGGTCTCCTCAGGCAGTATCGGCGCCCAGCCCACAGTGTCGGGCCAGGAAATAACCGCCACCGTCTCGGCGACCGGGCAATTGTCCTCGGTCGAGGAGTTCGTCGAGATCGTCCTGCGCGCCAATCCCGACGGGTCTGTGGTCCGGCTGGGCGATGTCGCCAAGGTCGAGTTCGGCGGCCAGAGCTACGCCATGTCCTCGAGCATCAATGGCCGGCCGGCGGCGAACATCGGCATTCAGCTGAATGCCACCGGCAATGCACTGGTGACGGCCGACGCCGTAAAGGCACGGATGGCGGAACTCGCGACGAATTTCCCGCCGGGTATCAGCTTCGAGATTCCCTACGACACCACCCCATTCGTCTCGATCTCGATCGAGAAGGTCATCCACACGCTGGCCGAGGCCGTGGTGCTCGTCTTCGCCATCATGTTCCTGTTCCTGCAGAACCTGCGCTACACGCTGATCCCGACGCTGGTCGTGCCGATCGCGCTGCTCGGCACCTGCGCGGCGCTGCTGATCTTCGGTTTCTCCATCAACGTGCTGACCATGTTCGCCATGGTGCTCGCCATCGGCATTCTCGTCGACGACGCCATCGTGGTGGTGGAGAATGTCGAGCGCATCATGGCGCAGGAGGGCCTGCCGCCGAAGCAGGCCACCATCAAGGCCATGAAGCAGATCACTGGCGCTGTCATCGGCATCACCGTCGTGCTGATCGCCGTCTTCGTGCCCATGGCCTTCTTTCCCGGTGCGATCGGCATCATTTACCGGCAATTCTCGCTGACCATCGTGATGTCGATGGTGTTCTCGGCGCTGATGGCGCTCACCCTGACGCCGGCCTTGTGCGCGACCATCCTGAAGCCGATCCCGGCCGGGCATGCGCACCACAAGAACTGGTTCTTCCGCGGCTTCGACCGGCTGATCGGCCGGACGACGGGTGGCTATGGCTGGATTGTCGGCGGCGCGGTGAAGCGGAATTTTCGGATGATGGCGGTCTATCTCGCGCTGGTCGGGATGCTCGCCTATGCCTATGCCCGGCTGCCGACCGGCTTTCTGCCGCTGGAAGACCAGGGCTACGGCATCGCGACCACGCAGTTGCCGGCCGGCGCGACTGCCGAGCGGACAGCCGAGGTCCTGGCAAAGGTCGACAATTTCTTTCTCAACCGTCCGGGTGTCGACAAGATCGTGTCGATCCTCGGTTACGGCTTTAACGGCTATGGCCAGAACGCCGGCATTTCCTTCGCCACCTACAAGGACTGGTCGGAGCGCGGGCCGGCCGACTCCTCCGATGCGATCGTGGGCTCGGCCCTTGGCGCGCTTGCCGGCCTTCCGGAAGCCTCGGTGTTCACCCTGACGCCGCCGCCCATCGCGGCCCTCGGCAATGTCAGCGGCTTCAGCTTCCGCCTGCAGGACCGCGCCAATCTCGGCAATGCCGCTCTCATCGAAGCCGCGAACACTCTGCTCGGCAAGGCCTATCAGAGCCCCATCCTGCAATATCCCTATATCGAAGGGCTCCCGCCGGCTCCGCAGGTCATGCTCGACATCGACCGGCGCAAGGCCAACGCCTATGGCGTGACCTTCGACGAGATCAACACTGTGCTGTCGACCTCGCTCGGCTCGTCCTATGTCGCCGACTTCCCTAACGCCGGACGCATGCAGCGCGTGATCGTGCAGGCCGAGGCGCCCGAGCGCATGGATGTCGCGAGCCTGATGGAGCTCAATGTCCGCAACGGCAATGGCGAGATGGTACCTCTGTCGGCATTCACCACCGCGCGGTGGGCGCAAGGACCGACCCAGGTGGTCGGCTATAACGGCCTTCAGGCGGTGAAGATCAGCGGCAGTGCCGCACCCGGTCATACCAGCGGCCAGGCGATGGCCGAGATGGAGCGCCTGGCGGGCGAGCTGCCGCCAGGCTTCGGCTTCGAATGGACGGGACAGTCCTACCAGGAGAAGGCCTCCGGCAATGCCGCACCCTTCCTTCTCGGTCTGTCGCTGGTCTTCGTCTTCCTCAGCCTGGCGGCGCTCTATGAGAGCTGGTCGATTCCGATCGCCGTCATGCTGGTGGTGCCGCTCGGCGCGATAGGGGCCGTCCTCGCCGTGATGCTGCGGGGGCTCCCCAACGACATCTACTTTACCGTGGGTCTCATCACCATCATCGGCCTGTCGGCCAAGAACGCGATCCTCATCATCGAATTTGCCCGCGAGCTCAGGGCGGAGGGACGTCCGCTGCTGGAAGCAACGGTTGAGGCCGCCAAACTGCGCTTCCGGCCGATCCTGATGACGTCCTTCGCCTTCATCCTCGGCGTGGTCCCGTTGGCCTTCGCCACCGGCGCCAGCTCCGCCAGCCAGCGGGCGATCGGCACGGGAGTGTTGGGCGGGATGGTGTCTGCGACAGTGCTCGCGGTCCTGCTTGTCCCGACCTTCTTCGTGGTCGTGATGAAGCTGTTCCGGCGCAGGCGCAGCACCGAAGCGGCGGACGGTGCGTCTCTCCCGGTCTAGGCATCCACGTCTTCGGAGACGACGTCGCTCCCACCCTGAAGAAGAACCGCGCCCGCCGCGGTTCTTCCCAATTCGTCCCTTGGATTGCGCAGCGGACATTCCTTGAGGGACAAGCAGCCACAGCCAATGCACCCTGCCATCTCGTCCCGCAGTTGGGTGAGCGCGGTGATGCGGCGGTCCAGGCTCTCCTTCCAATCCGTCGAGAGCCGTTTCCAGTCGGCTGCGTTCGGGGTTCCCTCGGCGGGAAGTGCGCTCAGCGCCTTCCGTATCTCGGCGAGTGAAATGCCGGCTCGTTGCGCGATCCGGATGACGGCGACGCGCCGAAGCAGGCTCCTCGGATAGCGCCTCTGGTTCCCCTGGGTGCGACGCGGGCTGATCAGGCCCTTGGCTTCGTAGAAGTGCAGCGTCGAGACGGGAACGCCTGCCCGATGCGCGAACTCTCCGACCGAAAGCTCGTTCTCCAGCCGCATCGGCGATGCCATGAGATACCCCCTTGATCTTAACTATGGTTGAGGTTTTATAAACCGATCATCCCGCCGCTACAAGGCGCGCTGGCGTCCCCGCCGAAGAGATGACAAGGACCGCTTTCATGGCTTTTCGCCTTGCTGATTTGCCCTACGCCTATGACGCTCTCGCGCCGCTCGGAATGTCGGAAGAAACAGTGAAGATCCACCATGACCGGCATCATCGGACCTATGTCGATAATCTCAACAAGGCGATCGCAGGAACGGGATGGGACGACCTCAATCTCGAGGAGATCGTGACAAGCTCCTACGAGAAGGACGCAGTCGCGCAGTCCGCCATCTTCAACAACGCATCGCAGCACTGGAACCACACGCTGTTCTGGCAGCTCATCGGTCCCGGAGAGAGCAAGCTACCGGGCGAGCTGGAGCGAGCACTCACCGATTCATTTGGATCGTTCGATGCGTTCCGGCAGCAATTCGTCGCCAATGGCGTCGCCCAGTTCGGATCGGGTTGGGTGTGGCTGGTGAAAGACCAGAAGAGTGGTCGATTGGAGATCGTGAAGACCGGCAACGGCGTCAATCCATTGTGCTTCGGTCAACAGACCCTGCTCGGCTGCGACGTCTGGGAGCACAGCTACTACATCGACTATCGCAACCAGCGCCCGGCCTATCTGGAGAATTTCCTCGACCGTCTCGTCGACTGGGAGACCGTTGCCGCGCGGCTTTGATCCCCGCTGGTCCTTTTCAGGTCGCCGGTTCCTTCCGCCCCTCCGCCCCCCGTGGTGGGAGCGACCGGCGCAGTGCAGTCGGGCGGCAACGCCCGACTGCACGTCTCTCGCGGAGCCTATGTGATGCCCTATGTCGTCACGGAAAACTGCATCGCCTGCAAATATATGGACTGCGTCGAGGTCTGTCCGGTCGAGTGCTTCTATGAGGGCGAGAACATGCTCGTCATCGATCCCTATGAGTGCATCGACTGCGGCGTGTGCGAACCGGAATGCCCCGCGGCGGCCATCGTGCCGGACAGCCAGCCTGGGGCCGAGACCTGGCTCGATCTGAACCGTCGCTATGCGAAACTATGGCCGAATGTGCGTGAGAAGCGGCCGCCGCTAGAGGGGGCAGATGCACGGAACGGCGCTCCGCGGAAAATGACGCTGCTGTCCGAGAAGGCCGGACAGGGATCCTAGGGTCAATTAGAGGATCGAGGCTTTCCAGCAGTTCCCTGCCAACTCTTTGACGATTAGGCAGTTGGAATCATCCACCTCAACGAGACATTCGCGATCGGTGCAGCAACCGGGCGTTGATTTCCGCGGAGAAGCGCACAACGTGAGCCGGATCGGGCCGCAGCGAGATCCCTTGGTCGCCGGTTTTTTGCCCTTGCTCTGCCGTCTGCTTCCCTGAAGCGCTAACGCGAGCCGCGTAAACGGCGAACCGCGCGGGGCGCGCCTGCGCCAATTCATGAACAGAGCTCATGGCTCTATGCGAATTCTCCCACCTCATCCCTCGTGAGCCACAACGCTATATTGCGTGCCTCGATCAGCGAATGTGGACGCGATCAGAGCTCGGCCGTGACCATTGTGGCTCAGGCGAGGGATGAACGGACGCCGACGATGAAGATCCGCATGACGATCAACGGGAAGATCAGCGTCGTTAGGCTTGACGACACACCGGCAGCCCCCGACTTTGCGTCGCTGCTGCTACTGACCGTGACGCTGAGCGACTACCATTCGATCGAGAAGATCAGCGACCTTCCCAGGCGTCTGTCGCATGACGGCGCACCGTCGGGTTACGACCCGGAGGTCGGCGACGTCGCCTACTACGCGCCCTGGGGAAATCTCGCGATCTTCTATCGGGACTTTAGATATGCGCGCGGCCTCGTCAGGCTCGGCACGATCGAGTTCGGCCTCGACGCCCTCACCCAGTCCGGCCCGCTGGCCACCACGATCGAACGCATCGAACCGTAAGGAGGATCGCCCATGCCATGGACAAGGGACAGGGCCACGCTCCCGTCGGCACGTGCACCGTGAAGCTGAAAGACCCGTTTTGTGAGGTCCAGACCGATAATGCTCAGCTCGTTCATCGATGCCTCCTCATTGTGACGTTGTTGCAAACATCACTCTGGCACACTCGATGCCGTCGGGAGGGGGCATCTATTCCATCACTTCTCAATGGAGAAAACCGCTCTTGGCAGGCCCATTTTAAACGGAGATCAACACCGGCGGCGCACACCCGCTCCGTCGCCCCGCATGCTGCAGCGGCACAATGACTCCCTTGCGCGGCTCGCCAATTGGCAATACCACATTGGTATGCTCTTCTCCGCTAGGCTCCGAGGATGTTAAATGCACGTTTATTCGCTCGATGATCAGGTGCCAACAGGCCATTCTCCCTGGCTTGCCCCGGACGCGGCGGTCATTGGACGCGTCACGATGGGAAGCGACGTCAGTATATGGTTTGGCGCGGTTCTGCGCGGCGACAATGACGATATCCGGATCGGGTCGCGCACTAATATTCAGGACGGCGCAATCGTGCACGCAGATCCTGGTTTTCCGGTCGATATTGGCGAAGGCTGCACGATCGGTCATCGGGCTATCGTACACGGCTGCACGATCGGCGAAGGTTGCCTGATCGGAATGGGCGCCATCCTGTTGAACGGTGCCGTGATCGGTGCCCACAGCGTCGTTGGCGCCGGCGCCATCGTTCTCGAAGGCAGGATCTATCCAGAACGCTCGTTGATCGTCGGCGCGCCGGCCAAGGCGATCCGGACGCTGGCACCGGCGGACGACATCAATCTCGACGCGGCGGCTGCGACTTACGTTTCCAACGCAGCGCGATTCCGGCGCGGGCTACGGGTTACCGAGATGGTTGAAGACGCATGATCGAAATTCCGTCGCCAAATCCGCAGATACTTTCCTGCCAATCGGAAATCCTACCTGGACTTCCAGCCCTCGCGGAGCCCGAAGCGCTTGTCAGCAGTGAAGAGAAACGACGTGCGTTCGAGACCGACGGGTTGACGGCCTGTCGCCCGACGCCTCTGGTTGTCGTCCTTCCCGCACGCATAAAAGAAATTTCTTGCTCTCGGCTTATGCACCGAAAATGGTGTCGAGGTCGTCGGCGAGGCGACCTCGCTGGAAGATTCCGTCGCCATTGGCGTCTCGCGGTTGAGCGCTGTCTTGTCCGTCGACTATATCAACCGGACCGCACGCAATCCAGCGGGCCAGACGTTGTAAAGTACGTCGACAGATGTCCGTTGTGCATTTCGCGTATGACGACCTGCTCCTTCCCGCGGACAGGGCGACGGTATCTGCGGTATGGCTCGCGCACCGGCTGGAGCATCATACATGCGGATCACGCCAGGTTGTGCCGGGTGCGAATGTTGCGTGGCTTCAGCCTTGCCCCCGATTTCAGCGTCCCATGACCTCCATGCAAGGCCTGGCACGCTCATGACCCGCACGATCAGGAAGCTCCTCGTCGCCAACCGATCCGAGATCGCGATCCGCGTCTTCCGCGCCGCGACCGAGCTCGGCATCTCCACCGTCGCCATCCATGCGGAGGAGGACAAGCTCTCGCTCCACCGCTTCAAGGCGGACGAGGCCTATCTTGTCGGCCGCGGCCCTTGGTTGCAAAAGCCGCTCGGCCCGATCGACGCGTATCTCTCCATCGACGAGGTGATCCGCGTCGCCAGGGAGGCGAAGGTCGACGCTATCCATCCCGGCTACGGCTTCCTGTCGGAGAGCCCGGAATTCGCCGAGGCGTGCGAAGCGGCCGGCATCATCTTCATCGGCCCGAAGCCGCAGACCATGCGCACGCTCGGCAACAAGGTCGCGGCGCGGAACCTCGCCATCTCGGTCGGCGTGCCGGTGATGCCGGCCACCGACCCGCTGCCCGATGACCCCGCCCTGATCCTCGAAGCCGCCCGCAAGGTCGGCTACCCGGTGATGCTGAAGGCGAGCTGGGGCGGCGGCGGGCGCGGCATGCGCCCGATCGAGAGCGAGGACAAGCTGCTGGACGCCGTCATGACGGCGAAGCGCGAGGCCAAGGCCGCCTTCGGCAAGGACGAGGTCTATCTCGAAAAGCTCGTCCGCCATGCCCGCCATGTCGAGGTGCAGATCCTCGGCGACACCCATGGCAACCTCGTCCATGTCTTCGAGCGCGACTGCTCGATCCAGCGCCGCAACCAGAAGGTCATCGAGCGCGCGCCAGCGCCCTATGTCGACGAAGCGACCCGCAAGGGCCTGACCGACGCCGCGCTCGCCATCGGCCGGGCCACCGACTATATCGGCGCCGGCACGGTCGAGTTCCTGATGGATGCCGACACCGGCGCCTACTATTTCATCGAGGTCAATCCGCGCATCCAGGTCGAGCACACGGTGACCGAGGTCGTCACCGGCCTCGACCTGATCAAGGCGCAGATCAAGATCCTGGAAGGCGGCCATATCGGCGATGTCGCCGAGACCGGCATCCCTCCCCAGGACGACATCCGCCTCAACGGCCACGCCATGCAGTGCCGGATCACCACCGAGGATCCGGAGAACAATTTCATCCCGGATTATGGCCGCATCACCGCCTATCGCGGTGCCATGGGCTTCGGCATCCGCGTCGATGGCGGCACCGCCTATTCCGGCGCCGTGGTCACCCGCTTCTACGACCCGATGCTGGAGAAGGTGACGGCGTGGGCGCCGTCCTCCGAGGAAGTCATCGCCCGCATGTACCGGGCGCTGCGCGAATACCGCATCCGCGGCGTGGCGACGAACCTGCCGTTCCTCGAGAACGTGCTGACCCATCCCGACTTCACCGCCTGCCGCTACACCACGCGCTTCATCGACACCACGCCCGAGCTGTTCGACTTCGGCGGGCGGCGCGACCGCGCCACCAAGCTGCTCGCCTGGATCGCCGATGTGACGGTGAACGGCCATCCGGAGGTTAAGGGCCGCGCCAAACCTTCCGCCACCGCCCGCGTGCCCGAGCCGCCCGCCTTCCTGCAGGAGCCGGCGCCGGGCACCCGCCAGCTTCTCGACCAGCTCGGCCCCAAGGACTTCGCCGACTGGATGCTGGCGCAGAAGCGCGTGCTGGTGACCGACACCACCATGCGCGACGCCCACCAGTCGCTGCTCGCCACCCGCATGCGCGGCTACGACATCGCCAAGGTGGCGGACTCCTATGCCCGCGGCCTGCCGGGCCTGCTGTCGCTCGAATGCTGGGGCGGCGCCGCCTTCGACGTCTCCATGCGCTTCCTCTCCGAGGACCCGTGGGAGGTGCTGGCGAAGATCCGCGAGAGCGTGCCGAACATCCTGACCCAGACGCTGGTGCGCGGCGCCAACGGCGTCGGCTATGCCAACTATCCCGACAATGTCGTGCGCTTCTTCATCCGCCAGGCGGCGGATGCCGGCATGGACATCTTCCGCGTCTTCGACTGCCTCAACTGGATCGAGAACATGCGCGTCTCGATCGACGAGGCGCTGACCACCGGCAAGCTGGTCGAGGGCGCCATCTGCTATGCCGGCGACCTGCTCGACCCGGACCGCTCGAAATACGATCTGAAATACTACGTCTCCATGGCCAAGGAGCTGGAGAAGACCGGCATCCATGTGCTCGGTCTCAAGGACATGGGCGGCCTCGTCAAGCCCGCCGCCGCCAAGGTGCTGTTCAAGGCGCTGAAGGAGGAGATCGGGCTGCCGATCCACTTCCACACCCACGACACCTCCGGCGTTTCCGGCGCCTCGGTGCTGGCGGCGGTGGAGGCGGGCGTCGACGCGGTCGACCTCGCCATGGACGCGATGAGCGGCATGACCTCGCAGCCCTGCCTCGGCTCCATCGTCGAGGCGCTGCGCGGCTCCGAGCGTGACACCGGGCTCGACCCGGAGGCGATCCGGCGCATCAGCTTCTATTGGGAAGGCGTGCGCGCCCAGTACGCCGCCTTCGAGAGCGACCTGAAGGGGCCGGCCTCCGAGGTCTATCTGCACGAAATGCCGGGCGGCCAGTTCACCAACCTGAAGGAGCAGGCCCGCTCCATGGGGCTGGAGAGCCGCTGGCACGAGGTGGCGAAGGCCTATCGCGACGCCAACGATCTCTTCGGCGACATCATCAAGGTCACGCCTTCCTCCAAGGTGGTGGGCGACCTCGCTTTGATGATGGTGAGCCAGGGCTTGTCTGCCGCCGACGTGCTCGACCCCAAGCGCGACGTCGCCTTCCCGGCCTCGGCGGTGGCGATGCTGCATGGCGAATATGGCCAGCCGCTCGGCGGTTGGCCGGAGGCCTTGCAGAAGAAGGCGCTGAAGGGCGAGCCGCCGATCACCGTGCGCTACGGTTCGCTGATCGAGGACGCGGACCTCGAAGCCGAGCGCGCCGAGGTGTCTAAGCTCCTCGGCCGCACGGCGAGCGACAAGGAGCTCGCCTCCTACCTCATGTACCCGAAGGTTTTTTCCGACTTCGCGCCGGTGGTGGCGAAGTTCGGCCCGGTCTCGGCGCTGCCGACCCCGGTATTCTTCTATGGCATGAAGCCGGGGGACGAGACGACGATCGAGATCGAGCGCGGCAAGACGCTGCTGGTGCGCCTCACCGCGCTGGGCGACACGCGCGAGGACGGGCTGGTCGAGGTCTTCTTCGAGCTCAACGGCCAGCCGCGCATGGTGCTGGCGGTCGACCGCGCCGCGGTGCCGAAGGTCGCCGGCCGGCGCAAGGCGGAGGAGGGCAACGACCTCCACGTCGCCGCGCCGATGCCCGGCACCATCTCCTCGCTCGGCGTGCATAGCGGGCAGGAGATCAAGCTGGGGGACGTGCTGCTGACCATCGAGGCGATGAAGATGGAGACCGCCATCCACGCGCCGCGCGCGGGCATCGTGCAGGAGATACTGGTGTCGCCGGGTAGTGCGATCGATGCCAAGGATCTCCTGGTCATTCTCGAAGACTGAGTACGCAACGACAGTCCATCGGATGACAAAGGGGAGCAATGTCTGTTCCCAGACCTTGAGCGCAAGGAAACCAGCAAGTAGCGCCCCGCTACTAACCCCGACTTCTAGAGCATTTTTGCCGAACGCTGAGTCGGAAGGGTTTCCGGCGAAGGCGTGGGTCTGATTCACTGCTTCTGCTGATTTTTTGGCGGGGGGCGGGAATGACGCCTGAGTTCGGACCTTCAGAAGCGGGTGATTGCGGCGCTGGAGGAAGGACTTTCGACCCGGAAGGCGGCTCGGCGCTTCCGGGTCGGAATCTCGACGGCAAGGACGTGGCGCCGTCGCTATCGGGAGAGCGGGAAGCGGCACGCAAGCAGGGCCAGCCGTCGCGCTCGAAGCTCAATCCGCATGAAGGTTACATCCTCAGCCTGATCGCCGAGGCACCTGACATCACGCTGGTTGAGATCGCCTGCCGATTAGCGGTTGAACATGGCGTTCTGGTAGGGCCGTCGACGGTGTGGGTTGTTCCTCGACCGGCGCGGCATCACATGCAAGAAAGACGGCGCATGCGAGCGAGCAGCAGCATGCGGATGCCCTGCGCCACCCGCGTGCTGGTTCGACGGTCAACTCGACTTCGATCCCGAGCGGCTGATCTTCATCGACGACACGGCGCCGCCGACCAAGATGGCCCGCCTGTGCGCCAAAGCGGAACGGCGTCCCATTCGCTCCGCGATGCAGGATGACGGCGAGTTTACGGGCGACCGCGACTCGCGCTCGCGCCATGCCACGGCGCTTGGCGATGGCCAGCCCCCAGGCCTTGAGGCTCGACCACTTCCGGCTGCACACGAGCAAGGGTGTGGCCGCCTCATAGAGGGTGGTACGGGTGAGTTCGTCACCACATCGGCTGATCTTGCCCTGGATATCGGTCTCACCGATTGGTAGCGCGCCGGCGTCAGGCCGAGATGCGCCCCGACGTCGCGCGAGCGTCGGAACCGCTCCGTCCGATCGATCGTCGCCCGGAAGGCCAGCCCGGTGATGGGGCTGACACTCGGCACGCTCATCAACTGCCGGCAGACGCTTTCCTTCCGAACCAGCTCGAGGACCTGCCTGGTCAGGCGCGCGAACTGTTCCAGCATGGTGGCGAGTATTCCGCAGCAGCGGCTCGACGAGTTCCATCGCCAGGGTATCGTCACCGGCGAGGGCGCGTACGCGTCCGGCAAAGGCCGCGCGGCTCGGCGTGCCGAGTTTGAGGCCGGCCTCCCGCAGCAGTGCCCGCACCACGTTCTCGATCGATCGCATCTCGTTCAGGATCGTGAGGCGCGCCACCAGCAGCGCGCACCACAGCCGGCACTGCTGGTTCTTGACGTGGACCTGGCGGTACCACCCGGTGCGCAAGATCTACGCCAGGGCTCGGGGCGTCGTTGCGATCGGTCTTGTTCGGCATCGTCTTCATCGCCGCGTTGGCCTGGCGCGTCTCGACGAAGATCGCCGGCAAGCCGGCCGCGCGCAGCCCGTCGTGAAGCCAGGCGGTCAGCGAACACGCCTCCAGCCCGACGCAGGCCAGCCCATTACTGAGCTCGCCTGCAGCACGGTTTGCGACGGCGCAGCGCGTGATCGGTGATCACGGCCATCCAACACGGGCGAGCGGCTGTCCGCCGTGAAGCATGAAGGTCTCCGTGCCGTCTGCCCGATGATCAGAATGGGTCTCAATAACAATCTGGCAATACCACATTGGCAAAGTCAGACAGCAAATCGCCTTTGCAGCGCGGATCGCGATTGACGCCCTCCCCCGGCAGTGTTAACTGGACAGACCACTTTGGTCTATCCATAAAAGTTGCCCCTCAAGCAAATGCTGTGAGAGGGGGCGCTGAAAGGGAAAATGTATAATGTCAGACCGCAGGCTAAAGTTTTATGCGTGGGGCTTTGAAGACGAAATCGTCGCGTTGGACGAAATAACCGCGATGGAAAAGAAGTGGGCGAAATATCTTGGAATCACTGAATTTAAGGTGACGCCGCCGCCAACGCTTGATGAGATCACTGTCTCCGCATCGCGCGTGAATCCGCCCGCCAGCCTTTTGCGTATCTGCACGACCGATAAGTATGAGCGATTGGCACACACTTATGGCAGCTCCGCACATGATTACTCGCGCGCTTTCCGCCGCGATTTCAGCAATCCGCCGGATGTTGTTGCTTATCCGCGTAATGAACGCGACGTGCTCGATCTGCTGGACTGGTGCTCAAACGACAATATCGCCGTGACGCCTTACGGTGGCGGCTCGAGCGTTGTAGGCGGCGTGGAGCCGAGCCGCGACACCCGCTACGCGGGAACGTTGTCTCTCGACCTGCGCTATCTCAACCAAGTTCTAGAGATCGACAAAGAATCGGAGTGCGCTCGTGTTCAGGCCGGGATATTCGGCCCGGAGCTTGAGCGTCAGCTCAAGCCGAGCGGCTTGACGATGCGTTTCTTCCTGCAGTCGTTTGAGTTCTCCACGCTCGGCGGCTGGATTGCTACCCGCGCAGCCGGTCATTACGCCACCATCGCCACGCAGATCGACGACCACGTGCAGAGCATGCGGGTCGCCACGCCGTCGGGTATGTATGAATCGCGCCGCTTCCCTGTTTCCGGCGCAGGCCCGAACCCCGACCGCGTCTTTATCGGCTCGGAAGGCACTCTTGGCGTTATTACGGAGGCGTGGATTCGTCTGCGCAAGCGTCCGACTTATCGCAAGTCCGTGACTGTGAAGTTCGCGGACTTTTACAAGGGAGCCGATGCCGTTCGCGTTATTTCGCAGAGCGGTCTTTATCCGGCGAACTGCCGTCTGATTGACGCTTTTGAAGCGGAGTTCAACGGCGCCGGCGACGGCGCGCATTCGATCCTCGTTCTCGGTTTCGAGTCGGCTGACCATCCCGTGGATCACCGGCTTGCCCGCGCGCTCGAAATCTGTGCCGATCACGGCGGAACGGCGGATGTGCCGGACGCTACGGAGAGCCACAAGGCTGGCTCGGCCGGCCAGTGGCGCGACACCTTCATCCGCGCGCCTTATTATCGCGAACACGCAATTGCGCGCGGCGTCATGCGCGAGACGTTCGAAACCTGCGTTACTTGGGATCGCTTCAAGGATTTCCATCAGAACTTCACCGAAGCAATGCGCAAGGCCGTGCAGGATGTAACGGGGCGTCCAGGAACAGCGAGCTGCCGCTTCACGCACATCTATCCGGATGGCCCGGCACCGTACTTCACTTATCACGGTTATGGCGATCACAATCGCTTAGTCGAGCAATTCTGGGATATAAAGCGAGCGATCTCATCTGCCATGGTGCGCTTTGGCGGTACCATTACCCATCATCATGCGCTCGGCCGTGACCATCGTGAATGGTACGACCGTGAGCGTCCGGAATTGTTTGCGAAGGCCTTCGAGGCGATGAAGTCGGAGCTCGATCCGCGCTGGATCTTGAACCCGGGGATTCATATCAACCCGCCGAAATAGGCGCCATTGGTAGACCGGCGAGCGTCAGAGGCAGTCAATCCCTCCCTACGATGTAATTACAGACGTAAGAAAGCCAAGGTACTGCTATGTCCACCAGGATACTTATTTTTGGAGCGTCCTACGGGTCGCTGCTCGCTACCAAACTTGCGTTGGCGGGCCATCATGTCGATCTTCTGTGCCTACCGGCTGAAGCTGACATCATTAATTCCGAAGGCACGATCGTC
Organism: Ancylobacter polymorphus; assembly: GCF_022836935.1. Lineage (NCBI taxonomy): Bacteria > Pseudomonadati > Pseudomonadota > Alphaproteobacteria > Hyphomicrobiales > Xanthobacteraceae > Ancylobacter > Ancylobacter polymorphus. Next base: position 257,148 of record NZ_CP083240.1, read on the forward strand.
CACCTTCCCGTACGCACGGAGAATGGGCCAGATCAGGTAGAAATCCGGTCGCGCACGCTGAAAGGCGAGATTGCTGCGATCACGCCGGAAAACTGCGACCCGCGGGCCTATGATCTCCTCGGTCTTGCAATGCAGGAGCCGCAGTACGGTCACCCCGCTATTCGCGACCTGCTCGACACGGCAGCGAAGGGCCGCAAGCCGTGCATGTCGATCATGAATATGCCGCCGCTGCCCTATCTTGCTCGCATTCCGGGACTCGAGGTGGGGAAATTGCGACATTGTTTTACCAAGCCCGAGGTGTGGGACAGTTTCGATCCTGCCTATCTCACGCTCTGCAGCCCCGACCCGCAGGCTTTCCGCCCGCCGGAGAGAAAGCCGAACGTGCTGCAGGTCACGCTGCCGACGAATTTTAAGGCGGCGCGCTTCGAATCCAACGATCTGACAGCGATGTTGCGTGGCATTGGCGAAAGCGTCGACGCCATTCGCTATCTGCACACCGGCAAGGAAATCGAGCTTCCGGTTAAGCTTAAAGTGCACGACTCGATTTTCATTCCGCTTGCGAAATGGGCGATGCTGCTCACTGGCAATTATCGCTGTGTTCAGAGAGACGGCACGCGATCGATCCGTGATGCAGTCTTTGCCGATGTCGGACAGTCCAGGTCCGTCTATGAGTGGGTGCAGAAGGTCTGCATCGCAGTGGGTGCGGCGTCGGAAGACATGGTTCCGTTTGAGAAATACGCGCGTGCCGCGGAAGGACTGACGAAGCCGTCCTCGGCTGCGCGTGCATTGTTCGCCGGTGCGCCGAGCATCGAGCGCGTCGATCTACTGGTTCAGGGCATCGCGGCTCAGGTAGGTCTGAAAAATACCCTGGTGGATGAGACGGTCGATCTCGTCAGTTCGCGGCTTGAACTAAACGCTCATAAAGCCGCCTGACTCTTATTAGGACCCGTGTTCGGCCACCCCTCCCGACGGCAACTCTGCGCCCCGTCTTTGACGGGGCGCTTTTTTGTCTACAGTCCAGCGTGCGAGCGCTTTTCCAAGGGTAAGCGAGACTTCCCCTCGTCGCATTTTGGCTTCATCGCCATACCATATTGGTATTACCAACCGCGACTTGATACGATGCCAGAGAATGATGCTGTCCAAATCGGTCAGCGTGCTGAACCATATGAGAGGAATGTAGCAAATGCAGCAGGCTTCGTTGGTTGCCATCGGCAATATAATGTCCCTTGTGCGTGCGAAGCGCATCCAAGCTGGTGAGCGGCTGCCATCCGAGCGCGATCTCGCTGAGCGTTTCGATATGAGCCGTGGCGTCGTTCGCGAGGCGCTGGCGACTCTCGAAGTCATGAGATTTATCGAGCGCCGCCCTAACTCCGGTATTTATCTGCGGGACACAGAAGTCGAAGGCAGTTTTGAAGCACTCGTGCTGCAGGCTCATCTTGGCCTGCCGCTCAAGACGTCCGAAATCGTGCAGGCGCTTGAATTGAGACGCATCATGGAGGTACAGGCAATCCGACTTGCGTGCGAACGTGCGACTTCAAAGGATTTAAGGACTATCCGATCAATTCTGGAAGAAGCTGACAGGCGAATCGAAGAGGGGAGGACGATAGAAGCAGAAGATCAGAGCTTTCATCTTGCTATTGTCGCCGCCACCAAAAATGAGGTTTTTCTACGCGTCGTGAACGCTTTTTATGAGGTTTCTCGTCATAGACGCAACGTGTACTTCAGGAGTCTCGAACAATCGGCTGTTTCGAGCCGCGATCATTACAAAATCTATGAAGGACTAGAAAAGAGAGATGCGAATGCCGCTGCCCAAGCAATGGAACAGCATCTCCTGAGCGCAGCAGCGCATTGGAAGGAACTGCTAGCCGCAAGCCCGCGCCAGCTCAAGCAGTTTGGTCAGAGAGTCTCGGGAACAGATTGAGCGCCAAGCGCTCCAGCACTGTCGCCAACACACCACATAACAGAACGTGACTGTAAAATTATGGATAGTCAATACAGAAAAGCCATCACACAGCATGCCCGACCTTGTCTGGCGCAGCCGGATACATGCCACGGCATCTGACCTAGGTGTTCAGTCCGCCCGCCAGCGAACGAAGCGGTTGTAGAGAGTAGTGCGCGGGCCGTAGCGCTCTGGTACGCCCGCCACGGCGCCCCGGTGCGAAACCGCCAGAGAATGCCGTTGATTACCCGGCGGTCATCCACTCGTGCGACCCCGCGCGGCATATTCGGCAGCAGCGGGGCGGTGATCCCCCATTTCTCATCGGTCAGTGCGTGCCGGCGCATCACTCTCTCCCATATCGGGAGACCATGAATTGCGCCGCCAGTCCGCCGCAAATTTATGTGGCCACCGCCTAGTGGCAAATAAGAACCTTTTAAGTGGCGAAAATTGGTTATACCATATTGGTACTCTTTCCTAGAACCAGTTTGATACGTCAGGAACTCAGCATGGCCAAGGCTTTGGACGGTGTTCGCGTCCTCGATTTTACTCATGTTCAGTCCGGCCCCACCTGCACGCAGCTTTTGGCGTGGTTCGGGGCGGACGTGATCAAGGTCGAGCGTCCCGGCGAGGGTGACGTCACCCGCGCCCAGCTTCGTGACGTCCCCAATGCGGATAGCCTGTATTTCACGATGCTGAACTCCAATAAGCGCTCGATCACGCTCGACACCAAGAATCCCGAGGGCAAGAAAGTGCTCGAGGAGCTGGTGAAGGCCTGCGACGTGATGGTCGAGAACTTCGCGCCCGGCGCGCTCGACCGCATGGGCTTCAGCTGGGAGCGCATCCAGGAGCTCAACCCGCGCATCATCCTCGCCTCGGTGAAGGGCTTCGGCCCCGGCCCGTTCGAAGACTGCAAGGTCTATGAGAACGTCGCCCAGTGCACCGGCGGCTCGGCCTCGACCACGGGCTTTCGCGACGGCCTGCCGCTGGTCACCGCCGCGCAGATCGGCGATTCCGGCACCGGCCTGCACCTCGCGCTCGGCATCGTCACCGCGCTCTACCAGCGCACGCTGACCGGCCGCGGCCAGAAGGTGCTCTGCGCCATGCAGGACGCCGTGCTCAATTTCTGCCGCGTCAAGCTGCGCGACCAGCAGCGCCTGGAGCGCGGACCCTTGCGCGAATACAGCCAGTTCGGCGAGGGCATCCCGTTCGGCGAGGCCGTGCCGCGCGCCGGCAACGACTCCGGCGGCGGCCAGCCCGGCCGCATCCTCAAGTGCAAGGGCTGGGAGACCGATCCCAACGCCTACATCTATTTCATCACCCAGGCCCCGGTCTGGGAGAAGATCTGCGACGTCATCCACGAGCCCGAGTGGAAGACCGACCCGAACTACGCCACGCCGGCGGCGCGCCTGCCGCATCTCAACGAGATCTTCACCCGCATCGAGGCGTGGACCATGGCCCACACCAAGTTCGAGGCGATGGAGATCCTCAACAATCTCGACATCCCGTGCGGCCCGGTGCTCTCCATGAAGGAGATCGCCGAGGACCAGTCGCTCTATGCGACCGGCACGCTGGTCGAGGTCGATCATCCGGTCCGCGGCAAGTACCTGACGGTCGGCAACCCGATCAAGCTCTCCGACAATGACGTGGCCGTGGAGCGCTCGCCGCTGCTCGGCGAGCACACGGAGGAGATCCTCGCCGACGTGCTCGGCGTCGGCGGCGACGAGATCGCTCGCATCAAGGCCTCGGGCGCGGTCGGCCAGGCGGTTCGCCCCGCGGCGGAATGAGATTTCGCGGCGCCGTTGTGCGGCGCCCTCATCGAGAAGACCCGCCGGGCAGAGGCGAAAGCCATGTCCGGCGGCATGCCGGGCCAGGGTGAGCCTCCGTCCGGACGGTTAACGCTTAGAAGGGAAGTCGACCGAGATGTCTAAGCCGCTCGAAGGTATAAAGATCATCGATTTCACGCACGTCCAGGCCGGTCCCGCCTGCACGCAGCTCCTCGCCTGGTTCGGCGCCGATGTGATCAAGGTCGAGCGCCCCGGTGCGGGCGACGTCACGCGCAACCAGCTGCGCCATGTGAAGGACGCCGACGCGCTGTACTTCACCATGCTGAACTCCAACAAGCGCTCGCTGACGCTCGACACCAAGACGGCGCAGGGCAAGGAAGTCCTGACCAAGCTCATCCAGGAATCGGACGTCATGGTCGAGAATTTCGGCCCCGGCGCGCTGGACCGCATGGGCTTCACCTGGGAGCACATCCAGTCGCTCAACCCGGGCATGATCCTCGCCTCGGTGAAGGGCTTCTCGGAAGGCCACGCCTATGAGGACCTGAAGGTCTACGAGAACGTCGCGCAGTGCGCGGGCGGCGCCGCGTCCACCACCGGCTTCTGGGATGGCCCGCCGACCGTCTCCGCCGCGGCGCTCGGTGACTCCAACACCGGCATGCACCTCGCCATCGGCATCCTCACGGCGCTGCACCAGAAGATCAAGACCGGCAAGGGCCAGAAGGTCGCCGTGTCGATGCAGGATTCGGTGCTGAACCTCTGCCGCGTCAAGCTGCGCGACCAGCAGCGCCTCGACGCGCTCGGCTATCTCGAGGAATATCCGCAGTACCCGCATGGCGAGTTCTCGGACGTGGTTCCGCGCGGCGGCAATGCCGGCGGCGGCGGCCAGCCGGGCTGGGTGCTGAAGTGCAAGGGCTGGGAGACCGACCCGAACGCCTATATCTACTTCACCATCCAGGGCCATGCCTGGGCGCCGATCTGCAAGGCGCTGGGCAAGCCGGAATGGATCGACGACCCGGCCTACAACACCGCCGAGGCCCGCCAGGACAAGATCTTCGACATCTTCGCCTTCATCGAGTCCTGGCTCGCCGACAAGACGAAGTTCGAGGCCATCGACATCCTGCGCAAGTTCGACATCCCCTGCGCGCCGGTGCTGTCGATGAAGGAGATCGCCAACGACCCGTCGCTGCGTGCCAGCGGCACCGTGGTCGAGGTCGATCACCCCAAGCTCGGCAAGTACCTGACGGTGGGCTCGCCGATCAAGTTCTCCGACGTGCAGGTGGAAGTGACCGCCTCGCCGCTGCTCGGCCAGCACACCAATGAGGTGCTCGCCCAACTCGGCTATTCGCAGGAAGAGATCTCCGCGATGCACGACGCGAAGGCGGTCTGATCCGTCTCGCACGGGTGGCGCCTCGGCGCCGCCCATCCGCGGGCAGCCGCGGAACCGATCGGCCCTCCCGGGCATAGCCTTGCGACATGAACGCTTGGCGGACGGGAGCCGCCTCCGAGCCTCCCGGAGCCGATACGAAGGGTTTTCCCGACGTTAGGTTCCTCCTAGGCGACTGCCGGCGCCCGAAAGAGCGCCGGCATTTTTTGTGCCTGCGCCAGATGTCGCTGATTGAGTCGCTTCATCAGATCACAAGCCTTTATCCGGCCCCGCTGCCAATACAAGAACGGACGGCTCGGACACCAGGGATGCCCCGGCAGCCTGAGGGTCGTCACGGAATGGTCCCACTCCGCAGGCGAACTGAGATGGTCGAGGCGGCATCGCCATCGCCGGCGCAAACGCCTCGATGGCCATGGCCGTCACCGGTCCTATGCCGGGCATGGTCATCAACCGGGACGTTCTGGTCGCTTGCGCAGCTTCATCCCGAAGTGCCTTTTCGAGCGTGGCGATCCTCAGCGACAAGAGCTCGATCTATTCGAGATAGAGCGGTTTCCATGACGAGCAGGTCGATGCCGGACGCTGTGTCTTCAACGGTGTCGGCGAAGGTCCTCAAGTTCAGCACGCCTTCCGGCGCGATGGTTCCGTGCTCGGCGAGGTGCCCGCGCAAGGCATCGATTAACTGGGTGCGTTGACAGACGAAGAGATCGCGCGTTCAGAAAAACCATGGCGCCGGCCTGCTGCGTGGTCGTCTTGGCCATCACAAAGCGCATCGTCGGCCTATCGGCCGCCTCCGCGATCGCTTCGGCATCGGCCGCATCGTTCTTCTGACGCTTGGCGAAGGCTTGACGTAGGCCGGAGGAATGAGGCGGACCTCATGACCGATCCCACCAATCTCACGCCCCGAATAGTGGGCTGTCGCGCAGGCTTCCATCGCCCCCACACAACGGCGGTTGATTGGACAGGAATGTCCGCAGCTGATGGCGTGAAGGCTTCCGGCGAAAGGCCACGCTCCCGTCGGCACGTGCGCCGTGAAGCTGAAAGACCCGTTTTGCAAGGTCCAGACCGACAATGCTAAGCTCGTTCATCGATGCCGCCTCCTCATTGTGACGTTGTTGCAAACACCACTCTGGCACACTCGATGCCATCGGGAGGGGGCATCCATTCCATCACTTCTCAATGGAGAAAACCGCTCTTGGCAGGCCCATTTTCAATGGAGATCAACACGAATATGATTAGATCACGCTAGTTGCAGACTCCGCCGCCGTTCGGCTTGGCGCTTCGGGTCTGCCACGGGGCTCGCGGCGATAAGAAGACGCGTGTAGTCGTCCTTCGGCGCGCCGAATACATCCGCTGTTGGGCCCTGCTCCACGATCTCACCCGACTTCATGACGAGTACGCGATCCGCGAATTTTTCAACGAGCGTCAGATCGTGCGCGATGAAGATATAGGAAAGGCCCAGCTCGCGGCGCAAGCGCGTAAGCAGCGTGATGATCTGCGCCTGAATGGTCATGTCCAGCGCCGAGACGGCCTCATCACACACGACCACTTCAGGATTGAGCGTAAGAGCACGCGCGATGGCGATGCGCTGGCGCTGCCCTCCTGAAAACTCGCCGGGGAACTTCTCAAGATCGGACGCTTGCAATCCGACCATTCCCATCAGTTCCTCCGCCCGTGCTCGCCATTTCTCGCGCGGCAGCACATCGGGATGCAGTGTCCATGCTTCGGAAAGGATGCGGAACACGTTCATCCGTGGATTGAGCGAGCTGTACGGATCCTGGAAAACGGCCTGCACAACACGATTATAGCTGCGGAGCTCCTGACCCGAGAGAGACTCGATGTCCTTTCCGCGATACCGGATCAATCCGGAACTCGGCTTCTTGAGCTTGAGGATTGTACTGGCGACCGTGGACTTGCCTGATCCGGATTCACCAACGATACTCACAATCTCACCCTTGGCAACGGTGAAGCCGACATCCTTCACCACGTGATGGGCGCCGTAATGGATGTCGAGATTTAAGACTTCGAGGAGTACCTCGCCGTCTCCATGCTTCTCCGAGCGATATTCTTCGGAACGGTCGGTGAGAAGTTGCTTGGTGTAGGCGTGTTGGGGAGAACGGAATACGGCCTCGACGGATCCCTCTTCCACCAGTACGCCTTTTTTCATGACTATGACGCGGTCGGCAATGTCTGCGGCAACGCCGAGATCATGCGTGATCATCAGAAGTGACATGCCTGTCTCGGACTGCAAGCGACGCAGTAGATCGAGAATGCGCGCTTGCACTGTCACATCTAACGCAGTTGTCGGCTCGTCCGCGATCAACAGATCGGGCTGCATCGCCATCGCCATCGCGATCATGATGCGCTGGCGCTGACCACCGGAGAACTGATGCGGATAGGCATTAAAACGTTTCTGCGGATCAATAATGCCGACTAGCACCATGAGTTCGAGCGCGTGCTCGTTCGCCGCGCGGCGCGGCATGCCGTGGATCCGACAGACCTCGGCAATCTGCCACCCGACAGGATAAACCGGATTGAGGTGGGTGAGTGGGTCTTGAAAAACCATCGCAATGCTGCGGCCGTAAAGCTCGCGCCGCTCGCCCAAGGGCATTGACAGCAGACTTCTTCCGCGGAACCGGATATCGCCGGATTTGATCAGGCCGGGCGGGCAGTCAAGTAGGCCAAGCACCGCATTTGCCGTTACGCTCTTGCCCGAACCGCTTTCGCCGATGATCGCAACACTTTCGTTGTGATTCACGCGGAAACTGATATCGTGGACAGCTTGGAACACGCCGGTTGGTGTCTGGAAGTCGATTCTAAGATCTTCGATCTCAAGGACCGGAGAAGTGTGCTCAAGCATGGGCGGCATCCAGTGATTTCCTGCCTTTTGCGAGTGTCGGATCAGCGGCCAAGCGGAACCAACTCGCGAGAAGATTTGCGGCGATCGCGGTCAGCATGATCGCGAGCCCGGGCCAAAACGAAAGCGACCATGCGACGTTTACGTATGCGCGACCTTCGGAAACCATCAGACCCCAGGTAATATCTGGCGGCTGGACGCCAATGCCGAGGAAGCTCAGGGCCGATTCCGCGAGCATTACATAGGCGAAGTCGAGCGCGGCGATAATCAGAAGTGTCGGCAAAACAAGAGGCAGGATATGGCGTATCGCGATATGGCATCCGCTGGCGCCCATGACGCGTGCCGCGGACACGAATGCTCGTTCGCGGATTTCCAGCACCTCTGCCCTTGCCGTGCGGATATAGATCGGCAGACGTGTGATCGCGAGCACGACGATGATGTTCACCGGGTTCGGGCCCAGAACGTACAAAACGATCAGCGCGAGCAACAGTGAAGGGAAGCTCATGATTACGTCCACGGAGCGGACAATGATACTTCCGAGCGCGCCTTGGCTCAGCCCTGCGATGATCCCGATCACGCCGCCGATCGAAAGCGAGGCGATTACTGAACCGAAGGCGATCCCGATCGTGTTTCGCGCGCCGACCATGATGCGGGCAAGAACGCTGCGGCCAAGCGAATCCGAGCCTAGAATGAACTGCCAGCCATGGCTCAGGTCGAAGCTTGGGAGGTTGCGCGCGCGCAGATTGATTGCCATCGCCGTCTTCCCGAATAGTTCCGGACCGACTATGGCGAGCACGACGATGACGGCGAGATAGATCGCTGCAAGGAATGCAAGTTTGTCATCGCGAAGAAGAAAATACACGTTCTTGCGTTTCATCGCCGCTTCTAACCTCGAATCCGCGGGTCAAGACGGGAATAAGCAAAGTCAATGAATATGTTCATCACGAAGATAGCAACCGCCGTGACAAGAATGCTCGCCTGAAGAACCGCGAAATCGCGCTGCTTGATTGCGCCAATCATCAAATTGCCGATGCCCGGCCACCCGAAGATAGTCTCGACGACGACCGCGCCGTTAATCAATGCGGCAGCTTGGTCTCCGGCTACCGTGATCACCGACAGCATCGAATTACGCAGTGCATGAACGAAGATGACGCGCCGTTTTGGCGCCCCTTTGGCTCGCGCGGTTTTGACGTAGGGGGCCGCCAGCGCACTAATCATCGACATGCGTACTACCTGTGTCAGAAGGCCGAGCGGCCGCACAAGCAACACGCCGACTGGCAGAAGCCAGTGCAAGAACGTTCCAGTGCCAGATGTCGGCAGCCAGCCCAAGGTCACGGAGAAGATGAGAATGCCAACGATGGCGAGCCAGAAGTCCGGTGTGCTGGCGCTGGCAATCGTAAGCAGGCTCGACACGCGATCAAACACACCGCCGGGCTGATAGGCGGCGAGCGAGCCTATAAATACGGCCAGCACGAGCGCTAGTATCATCGTGACAACCGCCAGCCGCAGTGTAACCGGAAATGCTTCAAGCGCCGCCTGCATGGCCGGGCGCCCTTGAAACACCGAGTCGCCGAAATCGAACTGCGCGATGTCAGCTATGTAACTGCCGAACTGCACATATAGGGGATCGTTGAAACCGTGCTTGGTAGCGAACGTTTCGCGCTGCTCCAGCGAAGCATCCATCGGCAAGTACAGGTCGGTTGGATTGCCGGTCAGGCGCGAGAGGAAAAAAACGAGAACCAGAAGCGCCATAAGCGCGACAAGGCTCTGCGCTCCGCGTCGCAGGATGTAGCCTCTCATTTCGTAAGCCTCATACGATAAGCCGGCCGCGGTGAACCGCAGCCGGCATCGATATTATCGGATTTTGATATGTGCGAGTTGGAGCTCGCCATTTGTAGAGAGGGTCGGCTTGAATTCCAGGCGCCCGTTTACGCGCGTGAAGCCGACCATATGGAACAGGGCGACATCCCCGACCAGATCTTCATGAATGCGCTTGAAAGCCTGCTGGAAGAGCTTTGTGCGTTCTTCGCCCGTGGTCACGTTGGCGCGGTCGATCAGATCATCGAGTTCCTTGTCGTCCAAAACCGACTGCCCACCCTTGGAATGATACTTCGCGTAGATGGTCAGCGACGCGTCGCCCGACGTGTTGTCGTGCTGATCGAGAAACAGATTGGGAGCGCGATTTTCCGCGAACGGCTTGAACAGCGAATCGTACCATTCTGAAGATTCCGTCATCTGCAGCTTCACGTTCAGGCCAGCCTCGCTATACATAGCCTGGATCGCCTGCACAGCTTCCTCGGAATTCGGGAAAAAGTTGTGACGTCCGATTAGCAATATTTCCTTGTGGACCGGAACCCCTGCCGATTCGGCCTGCTTCAACAACTCTTTTGCTTTATCAGGATCATATGGGTAGGGCTTCAAATCGGGATTGTACCCGTTAGTGCCGGGCACGATTAGCTGCGTCGCCGGTACTACGTCGTCACTGAATATAGTGCCCTTCAGCGCCTCGCGGTCGATGGCATAGTTCAGCGCCTGACGCACCCGAACGTCGTCGAGCGGCGCAATCGGCACATCGATGCGCAGACGTGTGGTTTCCGCGTTTAGATAGCTGAAATCGCTCTTCGGATCGGTGGCATCCTGAACCGCTATGTTGAACGCGATGTCCGCTTCGCCGGAAGCAACCATTGCCGCGCGAACCGTTGACTCCTGACGCCAGACATAGGTCGCGGACGACACTTCAGGCTTCTCGCCCCAATATTCATCGAACCGCTTCAGAACGATGTTCTCGCCAGGCTTCCAGTCCGCAAAAATATACGGGCCCGTGCCGATTGGCCGGCGCGAATATTCGTCGTGCGGGGTGCTGGGCGCCGCGACCGTCACGGTGCTGAGTAGTGTCGGCAAAATCGGAACCGGCCGGTTGGTCTTAATCTCGACTTCGTGTTCGCCGAGCACTCCGACATCGACCGTGAGGCCGCCGAAATATTTGACGCGGATTTCGCAATCGAGCTTCTCGTTGAGAAGGCGAGCCAATGCCACTTTCAGCGCTTCGGCGTTGAATGGCGTGCCGTCGTGAAACTTCACATTCTCGCGAAGTTTCAAACGCCAAGTTTGCGGGTCGGCCTGCGACCACTCCGTCGCGAGACGCGGAAGCACTTTTCCGCTCGCTGGATCAATCTCCGTCAGCGTCTCGGTAACATTCTGTTTAATGACCTTGCCGACCTGTGACTTCGATGCCTGGCAGGCGTCCACCTGATCTGGCTGGACATCGAGAACAATGGTCACATCGCTCCCCGCGGCAAGCGCCAGAGGCGAAATAGCCAAGGATACAGCGTAGACAGTGACCCTAAGCAAAAGACCGCTTGGTCTGTTCATGATATTGTTTCCTCCGTCGTCAGGGATTCTTATTTCCCCTGATCGTTTTCCTGGCTAGCCGATCGAAATGCTGAACCTTTATCAGACACCCTCCGGATGCGCGCCCACAATTTTAAGCCAGCAAATCTGTATGACCAGATTGGCCAGTCCAATTAAGCAGCGCTCGAAGACGCCGTCAACCAGGATATTGACATAGGAGACAGTGCGGTTTGCGAGGCATCGTTCGGTAGTGCCTGGCTCTCCTGTCGAGAATGTCGTGACGCGCGCTGCCCATCGGAGCTGCCAGAGGTCGATCGAGCGGCATCGGCCGGTTACGCTTACTGGTTGATCATGCAGGGATTGCGACGCCGCCAACATTCCCGATCGATGATCGGCGGGACCGGAACCGCGAACGATTTCGCTGACCGGCTTCAATTACTTGGCGTTGGTCCGCCGGTTGAACTCGTGCTCCCCCAATTAGATGTGGCACGTCAGGATGCGGTGAACCTGCACGATGCCTCAGCGCCGCCCCCGCCGCTCAGCACGGCACAGAGGGCAAAACCAGTGATCCATTTTCTGGGCCGCCGGAGGCTGGAGTGTCCGGCCTGCTTCACGGCGGTAGGCTGGCGACGCCGCCGGGGTTATGCAGCGAGATCGGGGGCTTGTGGCCGATGGCCCCATGCGGCCGATCCTCGTTGTACAACAAGGCTTGAGAACGCCCACGGGACAGAGTTCCGAGAGGTTGTCTATCGGTATCATCCGTGGTTTGGCCACGAGGTTGGCGTTCACGGTGTCGTGGCGAAGTGCGACGGCGTGTATTTCCGCTGCTCGGTGGCGGGCAGGCATGGGGACCGCTGGCTCGAGGTTCCGGCCTGGATGTTCGAGTGGGCGTCATGCCCCGGCGATCTTCAGCTGACTGCGGCCCCCTTCGTCAGCCTGGGCGCACTCGCGGAGCTGTCGGCGCTGCTCGATCGGGCGTTGGAGACCCCCGCGGCAACATCGAATGCCCTGCTTTCGGGCGCATGCCGATCCTCTCACGACCAGATTCGGGGAGAGGCCCATGCGAGCGACGACGGCGACGGCGGCGAACAGCGGCAGGCACAAGCGGCCGCGCGAGCGTCAGCAGATGGATCTGTTCGACAGCGCCAGGCCGGAGGCCTGCGGCGCGCCGCTCTGGCCGGAGCTGCCGGAGCAGGCGCGCTCGGCGCTGACGGAGCTGATGGCGCGGCTGATCCTCGCCCACGCCGCCACGGCCGTTCCGCTTCCAGCAAAGGAGGCCGGCGATGATCTCTGAGAAGGTTCGGCCTCATCACCTGGAACGCAAAGCGATCCTTTACGTGCGGCAGTCTTCTACCCACCAAGTGCTGCACAACCGCGAGAGCGGCGCGCTGCAATATGCCATGCGGGACCGCCTGACAGCACTTGGATGGTCGCAGATCGAGGTGATCGACGACGATCTTGGCCGCTCCGCTGCGGGATCCGTCCAGCGCGCAGGCTTCGAGCGCATGGTGGCCGAGGTCTGCCTCGGCAAGGTCGGTGCGGTTTGCGCCCGAGAGGTCTCGCGCTTCGCCCGCAACAGCCGTGACTGGCAGCAACTGATCGAGATGTGCCGCGTCGTGGACACGGTGCTCGTCGATCAGGAGACGGTCTATGCGCCGCGCCATGGCGACGATCGTCTGCTGCTGGGGCTCAAGGGCAGCCTCAACGAGTACGAGCTCGATCTCCTGCGTCAGCGCTCTCTCGCGGCCCGCTACGCCAAGGCGCGCCGGGGCGAGCTGATCGTCTCCGCGCCGATCGGCTTCATGAAGGTGGATGACCGGTATGAGAAGGACCCTGACCGGCGCGTTCAGGAGGCGATCATGCTGGTCTTCGACAAGGTTCAGGAACTCGGCAGTGCGCGCCAGGCGCTGTGCTGGCTACACGAACATGATCTCGACCTGCCTGTGAAGCAGCGTAACGGCGACACGATCTGGCGCCGGCCGAACTATGCTTCCATCCACCGGGTCATCGCAAACCCGGTCTACGGCGGTGCTTATGCCTATGGTAAGACGAGCGCCGCGGCAGCTTATGCCGCCGATGGCATCAGGATGAAGACCCGCCGCAGGACACGGGATGAGTGGCTCGCCCTGAAGCCCGGCGCCCATGACGGCTATGTGAGCTGGGAGAGGTTCGAAGCGATCCGAGCGATGGTGGCAGGCAATGTTCCGACCGGCAGGCATCACGGCGCGCCCAAGCATGGCGAGGCTCTGCTCGCCGGCCTGATCCGCTGTCAGCGCTGCGGCCGCAAGTTGACGCTTCGCTACACCGGGGCCAGGCACGGCATCCCCCGCTACAGTTGCAGCCGCGCCTGGATGGACCATGGCGGTCCGTCCTGCATCGCCTTCGGCGGCCTGCGTGTCGACGACGCGATCGAGGAGATGCTGCTCGGCGTGGTCGGCCCTGGCGCCGTCGCCGCGGCGCAGGAAGCAGCGTCACAGGCGGCTCGGCAGCGGGATCAGGTCCGCGACGCCCTTGGCCGCGATCTGGAAGCGGCGCGCTATGCCGCCGACCGCGCCTTCCGGCAATACGATGCCGCGGACCCGGTCAACCGGCTGGTGGCCGGCGAACTCGAAGCGCGCTGGAACAGGGCGCTCGCCAAGATGGGGGAGATCGAGAGCAGGATCGCCGCACACGAGACGGCACGGCCCGCGGCAAGTATCGATCCCGCCATGCTCGGCCTGCTCGCGACGAACCTGCAAACCGTATGGTCGGCACCGACCACCGACGTTCGGCTGAAGAAGCGGGTCGTCCGCATCCTGATCAACGAAGTGGTCGCCGATATCGACGATGCCACCTCCGAGATCGTTCTCATCGTCCACTGGGCCGGCGGCGCCCATAGCGAGATGCGCCTGCCGAAGCGCCGGCGCGGGCAGCGCAACAGCACATCGACCGATATCGTCGCGGCCGTGCGCGAACTGGTGTTGATCGCCAGCGACGACCTGATCGCCGGTCTTCTCAATCGCAACGCCCTGAAGACCGGCAATGGCAATCGCTGGACGCGCGAACGCGTCACCTCCATGCGGTCGAACTACCGGATCCCTGTGTTCAAGCCCGCGGCCGATGGCGTCGAGCCCTGGCTCAATCTCACCGACGCCGCCAGGCTCCTCAAGGTCTCGACCAGGACGCTCAGGCTCGCCGCCGAAGCCGGCGAGATCGAAGCGATCCATCCCCTGCCGGACGGCCCCTGGATCTTCGCGCGCGCCGCTCTGGCCACAGATGCCGCCCAATCCATCACCGCACGGGCGCGGCAGAACCCAAAATACCCCGCGGGATCGCCGCCCGCGCAGCAAAACCTCTTCACTTCAATCACATAGCCAAATGGGTGTTCTGATGCGCGGTTGTAGTGTCTGACCCAAGCCTCCATTTTTTCGGCCGCGTCCGCAAGCGTCAGGAACCAGGGGCGTTCAGACATTCGCTCCGGAAGCGGCCGTTGATCGCCTCGATGAAGGCGTTGTCGGTGAGCTTGCCGGATCGGGAGAAGTCCAGCGTCACCCCCTTCGTGTAGGCTCACAGATCGAGGTCGCGGGAGATGACTCGCTGCCCTGATCGACCCGGATGGTCCGCGGATAGCCCACCTTCGCGCAGACCCCTTCCCTGGTCGCCGCCACATGCTCGGCCCAATAGCTGAAGCGCGGATCGATCACTGGCGAGAAACGCGAGAAGATGTCGACCACGATCAACACGCGGATCTTGCGGCCGGTGGCAAGCTGATCGTGGACGAAGTCCATCGCCCAGACATCGTTCGGCCGGTGGGAGGCGTCCGGTCCTCCCGCAACTTCGCCTTCACCCGACGCTTCGACGTCTTGTTGCGCAGCGGCAGACCTAACTCATTGTAGATCCTGGGGGTTCGCTTCTGGTTGATCACCCAGCCCTCCCGGCGCAGCATCACCTGTACGCGCCGATAGCCATAACGCACTCGGGTTTCGCAGATCGTCCTGATGCATGCCGCCAATAGGGCCTGGTCGGGTCGGCAGGATCTGTAGTGGTAGGTGGACCGGTCGAACTCCAGGGCAGCACAGGCCGGGCGGATCGACACCTGCCACTCGCCACACATCATGCCGACGAGCTCGCGCTTGCGACCAGGCCTTAGATTTTTCGGAGGACGATATCCTGCAGCATCTCCCGGTCGAGCGAGAGGTCCGCCATCAGCTTCCTCAGCCTCGTGTTCTCGTCCTCAAGCTGCTTCAACCTTCGCATCCCGAGCGGCGAGGCCCTCATATTTCCAGTTGAACTAGGTAGCCTGGCTGATCCCGGCCCGCCGACAGATATCCGCCACCGGCACGCCGTCCGCTCCCTGCTTCAGGATGAACGCCTTCTGCGCGTCCGAAAACTTCGACGCCTTCAGCGTCTTCCGCTCCTCCCAGCGCAGGGATTTTTGACGCGGAAAACGCCAGCTTCAAACGGTCCAGTTTTCGGGAAAAAGATCACCTAGTTGCATACATTTCTAGCGCAACTTTTCATCACATTGCAGTTCGCTCACGGCATAGTTCCATCTGGCTTAATCGGCTCAAGGTACCCTTTAGCCTTCCACGTCCTGTGGGTAACCGCTCGGTGTCGTCGCACTAAGCCCCGTTGCTGCATCGGACTTCAAGCGAGCGCAATTACCTGAACCTCGATGAGTGCTCCGAAGTGCAGTTGGGGCGAAACGGCGACGGTGCGCGCCGGGCGATGATTGCAGAAGACTTCCGAGTAAACTCGGTTTACCTCCGGCCAAAGCTCAATATTGCTCACATAGACCGTCGAGCTGAGGACTCGGTCGAGGCTGGACCCGGCTGCCACCAAGATGGCATTTACGTTCGACAGTGCCTGCCGCGTCTGCTCGTCAACGCCGTCCGGAATGCTTCCGTCGCGCTTGATCGGTAACTGCCCCGCCACGAAGAGGAAACCATTCGCGGAGACTGCTTGGCTGTAGTGGCCGGCTGCGGGAGGAGCGTCGGCGGTTGCGATGAAGTTCATAGGTTTCTGCCTGGGAGGGAGTCACATGGGTAGCGCCGCGACGGGCGCAATCGCACCCAAGCGCTCGAGTGCCCAGTCGCAGAAAAGCCCGACCTTCGCAAGCTTCGCCCGCTCCTCCTCCATGACAAGATGGTAGCCGAGCGAGGATGGCAGCCTGACGGCGAAGGGCTCTACCAGCCGGCCGGACCTGATGTCGCCGGCCACCACCGCGCTGCGGCCCATGGCAACGCCGAGCCCCTCGATGGCGGCCTGATAGGAGGGGTAGAGCAGGTCGCAGCTGATCTCGCCCGCGAAGGTGATGCCCGGGATGCCGGCCTTCTCGAGCCACAACGGCCAGTCGTCGCGCAGGATGAAGGGCGAAGCCGTGCGGATAACCGTGTGACGGGAGAGGTCGAGCGGCACGCGCAGGCCGTCATCCGCGCGCAAAAGGGCGGGAGAGCAAACCGGGAAGAGCTCCTCGCGCAGGATCTTGCGCGCGACCATGTCCGGCCAGTCCTCGCTAGAGCCGTACTGGATGGAGACGTCGTAATCCTGCGGCGCCATGTATGTCGAGGGCACCAGCGTGCGGATCCGCAGGCCGATGCTCGGATGGTGTCGCATGAAGTCTCCGATATTCGGCAGCAGGCACTTGATCGAGAAGGTGCCGAGGCAGGCGACCGTCAGGACGTCGCCACGCTGCCGGTCGATCGCGCGATCCGTCGCCACCAGCACCTCCGTGAGAGCGGCGCGCGCCGAGGCAAGATATTCGAAGCCAGCATCGGTAAGGCGGATCGCATTGCCGTCACGTGTGAACAGTCTGAGGCCCAGCAGATCCTCGAGGTTCTTGATCTGGTGACTGACGGCACCCTGGGTGAGGTTCAACTCCGTCGCTGCCCGCGTGAAACTGAGGTGGCGCGCTGTGGCTTCGAAAGCGCGCAGCCCGGACATGGATGGCAATCTTCGCAAATCCGGACCCTCTACCCTGCTGTCGACTGAATCGCGCATGGCCTATTAGCAAAACTAATAGGCCCCTGAAAAGCTTTCGTTTGAACATCAGCCGGATCCTGTTGAGAGTCCTTCTCAACATAGCCGCAGCAAGCGGCATTGATCCGGTCTCCTGAGCGGAGCTGGACGGGCCGGACGCGATGGCGCCGGCAGGGAGGACAATTTGGGAACTCCAATTCCTGGAGAAGCCGTTGCCCGTGACGGCGCGCGGCTCGTCTACGGCCTTAGCGGCAATGGCCCGGCACGCATCGCACTGACGCATTCGCTTGCGATGGATGGCAGCTTCTGGATGCCGGTCGCTGACCGCCTTGCCGACGTGGCGACCGTGCTCACCTGGGACTGCCGGGGCCACGGCGCCTCCGAAAAGTCGGGGGGCCCCTACACCGTCGAGCTCTTTGCTGATGATCTCGCAGCGATCTTTGCCGAAATCGGCTGGGATAAAGCCATCATCGCTGGCGCGTCGATGGGAGGCTGCGTCACCTTGGCCTTCGCCGGCCGGCATGCTGACAAGGTGAGCGGAGTCGGCCTTTTCGATACGACCGCCTGGTACGGGCCGGACGCCCCGCAGCAATGGGCGGAGCGCGCAGAGAAAGCCGTGAAGGGTGGGCTCGAGGCGCTTGTCGCCTTCCAACAGACGCGCTGGTTTAGCGAGGCGTTCCGGGCTGCTAATCCAGACATCGTCCAGGAAAGCGTGGAGGTGTTCCTGAGGAACGACGTCCAGGCTTATTCCGAGAGCTGCCGGATGCTCGGCGCGGCCGATCTCCGTTCCGCGGTCGCCGGCATCGAGGTCCCGACGCGGATCGCCGTCGGCGAGGAGGATTACGCGACGCCACCCGCCATGGCGGAAGCGCTGCATCAAGGCATTGCGGGCTCGACCTTCAAGATCATTCCGGGTGGCCGCCACCTCACCCCCCTGGAAGTGCCGGACGTGATCGCGGCGGAGCTGCGCCAACTGATCGAGGCCACCCGATGAAATTCACCGGCGAGTTCGCCGTCGCCGCCCCGCGCGACGTAGTCTACGAGCGTCTGAACGATGCACCGTTCTTCGCTTCGTGCATCGAGGGCGTGCGCGATCTCAACCAGGTCGACGACACGCACTACACGGCGACCCTCGAGACGAGGATCGCCTACATCAAGTTCAAATTCGCGATCACCGTCGAGTTCGTCGAGAAGGTCGCGCCCGAAAAGATCGTCGCGAAAGCTGAGGGCACGCCGCTCGGCGTAGTCGGCCGGCTGACGTCGACGGCGTCCGCGACCCTGCGCGACGACGGCGCCCAGACGATCGTCGCCTATGAGACGGACGTCGCTCTGGCCGGCAAGCTCGGCAGCATCGGGCAACCGGTCCTCAAGGCGAAGGCGAAGGAGATGGAACGCCTATTCGTGAAGAACATCAACGCGGCGTTCGCCAACGGCGCGGCTGCGGAGGCGAACGCGTGAGAGGCCTCGAACTGGTACATCCGACCTCGCTCGACGAGGCCATCAAACTTCTTGATACCGACGATCCGACGATTCGGCCCTTCTCCGGCGGCACAGCCCTGATGCTGATGATGAAGACGGGCGTGTTCCAGCCGACGCGTCTGGTGAATCTCTGCGGTATCGAGGCCGAGCACGCCGAAGTGACTGGAAGCGCCGACAGCGGATTGAAGCTCGGCGCCCTGGCGACGCTCGCGAGCGTCGAGCGCTCGCCGGACGTCATCCAGATCGCGCCCGTCATCGCACGCACGATGAAACGGCTAGCCAATGTCCGCGTCCGCAACGTCGCCCGCATCGGCGGAAACCTCGCGCATGGCGATCCGCACATGGACCTGCCCCCCGTGTTGTCGTCGCTGGGCGGCGAGGTGGTGGTGCGTGGCCCTGCGGGCGAGCGACGGATGCCGATCGAAGGGCTATTTTCGGGCTACTACCAGACAGTGCTGGAGCAGGGCGAGCTGATCACGCAGGTGGTCCTGCCGCCGCAGCGCGGCTGGTCCTCCGCCTATCTGAAATGTACGACGCGGTCGGCCGATGACTGGCCGGCACTGGGCGTGGCCGTGTCGCTGCGGATCGTGGAGGGGGCCGTCGCCGAATCCCGCATCATGGTCTCGGCCGCGACGGAAAAACTGACGCGCCTCGCCTCGGCCGAGGCCGTCCTGAAGGGCACGGATGCGACCGATGACGCATTCGCGAATGCGGCCGAGGCGGCCGCGGCAGAAGCGGAGACGATCGAGGATGCCCGCGGCTCGGCCGAGTACAAGACCGAGCTCCTGCGCGTCCATGTGAGGCGCGCGCTTGGTGAGGCGGTCCGGAACGGGGTAATCCAATGAACGTGATGCGATCCACGCCGGCCGGGCAGGTCGGCCGCTCGGTGACGCGGCTCGAAGCCCGCGAGAAGGTCACTGGACGAGCCGCGTACGTGCATAACCTCACCGTGCCGGGGATACTGCACGTCAAGGTGTTTCGCAGCACGATGCCGCATGGCCGCATCGTCTCGATCGACACCTCGGCCGCGGAGGCCCTCGAGGGCGTCCATCGCGTCGTCACCGGCGAGGACATCAGGACGGTCGTGGCCGAGCCGTATTATGGGCCGGCTTTCCACGACCAGCCGGTGCTTGCGCTCGACAAGGTTCGCCATGTCGGCGAGCCGGTGGCGGTCGTCCTGGCCGAGGATCCGTATGTGGCGGCCGAGGCCGTCCAGCTGATCACGGCGGAATACGAAGAGCTGGAACCGGTCTTCGACGAGGTTGAGGCGGTGACGTCGAAAGCCATCGTGCACGACGTGCTCAAGCCTGCCGGCACTTTCCCGGACCTGAAGCATCTCGTCGGCCGGCGCGACACCAATGTCGCGCTCGACTATCAACTGCGCCGCGGCGACGTGGACACCGCCTTCGCGGCAGCGGACCGGGTGTTCGAGCACGAGTTCCGCACGCAGCAGACGATGCACACGCCGCTCGAGCCGATGGTGTCGCTCGCGATTCCCGGCCACGAGTCGCTGACGATCCATACGGCGTCGCAGAGCCCGTCCTTCGTGCGCATCGAGATCGCCCGGCTGCTCGGCTGGCCGGAGAACCGAGTCCGCGTGCAGGTGCCATATCTCGGCGGCGGCTTCGGCGCCAAGCTCTACATCAAGCTCGAGGCGTTGGTCGCTTGCCTGGCCCTGCTCGTGCGCCGGCCCGTGAAGCTCTCGCTCACGATGGAGGAGCAGTTCTACACGATCTCTAAGCACGCCAGCACCTTCCGAATCAAGAGCTCGGTGAAGGACGGCAAGATCACCGGCCGGCGCTGCGAGGTGTTCTGGAACGGCGGCGCCTATGCCGATATCGGGCCACGGGTCACGCAGAAATCCGGCTTCACGGCGCCCGGCCCCTACGACATCGCCAACGTCTCGATCGATTCCTACGCGCTCTATACGAACCGCCCGCCGGCCGGCGCGCTCCGCGGCTTCGGCATCCCGCAGCTCGTCTGGGCCTATGAGAGCCAGATGGACCTGATGGCGCGCGAGCTCGGGATCGACCCCGTCGAATTCCGCCGCCTCAATATCCTGCGGGACGATCGCTCGCAGGCGACCGGCACGCCGCTCAAGGGGGCTGCGGTCAACACCGTCCTCGAAGCCGTCACCGCGAAGATGGATTGGGACAAGCCCTTCGATCGCGGCACCGGCCCGATCAGGCGCGGCCGCGGCATCGCAATCGGCTTCAAGGCGTCGATCGCGCCGACCACCTCGGTCGCGATCGTCAACGTTTATGCCGACGGTTCGTCGGCCCTCTACATGTCGACCGTCGACATGGGCCAGGGCTCGGACACGGCCATGGCGCAGATCGTGGCGGAAGCGCTCGGGCTCGAGGCCGAGCAGGTCAAGGTGGTCCATCCCGACACCGACGTCACGCCCTATGACATGGCGACGCTCGGCTCGCGCTCGACCTTCCACATGGGCAATGCGGTGAAGCTCGCGGCCCAGCATGCGCGCGACCAGCTTGACGCGCTCGCCGGGAGCCTCGGCTTGCCGTCCGGCACGAATTACAGCCCGAAGGACCTGTTCAAGAAGAAATACGGCATGCAGGCCGGCAACGTCGTCGGCGTCGGCAGCTACATCCCTGACTACAAGTCGCCCGACATCGCGACCGGGCTTTCAGACAACATCACGCCGTTCTGGATGATCGGCGGCACCGGCGTGGAGATCGAGGTCGACAGCGAAACCGGCCGCGTGACGATTCTGAGAATGGTCAGCGCGGTCGATTGCGGACGCCCTCTCAACCCGAAGATCGTCGAGACCCAGATCTCCGGCGCGGCCCTGATGCAGCTCGGGTTCACGCTGTTCGAGGAGATGGAATACGACAACGGTCAGGTCACGAACGCATCCTTTGCCGACTACAAGATCCCCGGGATGCATGATCTGCCCGTCCGCATGGAGAACGACATCGTCGCGGCGGAACAGGAGAACGGCCCCTATGGCGCCAAGGGCGTCGGCGAAAGCGCGACCTTCGGCGTCTCGCCGGCGATCGCCAACGCGATCCACGACGCGGTGGGCGTGCGCCTGACGCAGATGCCGCTGACGCCGGAAGCCGTGTTCCGGGCCATCCGCGCGAAGAAGGGCTGAACGCCATGAACGATACCTCCCGGCTGATCCGGTTCACGCTCAACGGCCGCCCGGTCTCGGCCCGCGTGGAGAGTCATCTCGACCTCGTGGACCTTCTTCGCCGGCTCGACCTGTTCGGAGCGCGGGAGAGCTGCGGCCAGGGCCTGTGCGGCTGCTGCACGGTGCTCGTGGATGGCGTCGCGGTCTCCGGCGGCCTGACGCTGGCGCAGCTCGTCGACGGCAAGTCGGTGACCACCGTCGAGAGCCTGGACGAAAGCGGCACGCTCAGCCACGTGCAGCAGGCATTCGTCGACGAAGGCGCGTTCCAGTGCGGGTTCTGCACCCCGGGCTTCGTGATGATGACGCATGCGCTGCTGAAGCAGAACCCCGACCCGGACGAGCCCGAGATCCGCGACTACCTCGCCGGCAACTTGTGCCGCTGCGCTGCCTACCCGGAAATCATCCGCGCCGTGAGGGCGGCTGCCACCCGCATGCGGTCAACGCAGGCGGCCTGAACAAGATAGCGGCCTAAACAAGATAGCGGCCTAAACAAGATAAAAGAGGGAGGACAACCGTATGAGTGTGGATCGAGCGGCCCTGGCGGCTTCGGGCGAGTTGCCCTGGTACAAGAGCCTGAACCGCAAGCAGTGGAACACGTTGCTTGCGTCAAATCTCGGATGGCTCTTCGACGGTTTCGAGAATTACGCGCTCATTCTCACTGCAGGTCCGGCCCTGCGGCAGCTCCTCGACCCCTCGCAGCACGCGCAAATCCCGTTTTATATTGGGCTAATTATCGCCATCAACCTGCTCGGCTGGGGCATTGGCGGCATGCTCGGCGGCATCATGGCCGACTATATCGGCCGCAAGCGCATGATGGTGGTGGCGATCCTCGCCTATTCCGTCATGACCGGCCTCTCGGCCTTCTCGTTCAACTGGTGGTCCTTTGCGATCTTGCGCTTCATGGTGGGCATCGCGGTCGGTTCGGAATGGGCGACAGGGTCGTCCATGATGGCCGAGCTCTGGCCGGACCGCGCCCGCGGCAAGGGAGCCGGCCTGATGCAGTGCGGTCTCGGCATCGGCTTCTTCATCGCCTCGCTGGTCTGGCTCTTTGTCGCGCCGCTCGGCGAGGATTCCTGGCGCTACATGTACCTGATCGGCGTGCTACCGGCGCTGCTGACGCTGTGGATCCGCCGTTCCATCCCGGAATCGGAGCTGTGGGAGGAGGCCAAGGCCCGCCGTGAGGCGGCGCAGGCCCGCAAGGACCGCGGCGAGGAATTGTCCCAGGCCGAGCAGCAGCTGACCAAGTTCACCCTGACCGACCTGTTCACCGATCCGGCGACGCGCGGGCGGACGATCCTCGTCTTCCTGATGTCGCTGACGACGACGGTCGGCTTCTGGAGCATCTCCACCTGGGTTCCGCCCTTCATCGGGGCGATCGCCGCGAAGGAGGGCCTCCAGGCGGCGGCGTGGGCGAGCTATGCCGGCATGGCCTACACAGCGGGGTCGATCACGGGCTATGTCGCGCTCGGCTTCCTGGCCGACTGGCTCGGCCGCAAGCCCGTCACGATCCTGTTCTTCGCGCTTGCCTTTGTGCTGACGCCGGTCCTGTTCTTCTGGACCCAGGATCTGCGCACGCTGCTCCTGCTCGCCTTCGTGAACGCGATCTTCTCCAACGGCCAGTACACTTGGATGCCGGTCTGGTTGCCGGAGCTTTATCCGACCCGGATGCGGGCGACGGCTCTCGCCTTCGCCTTCAATGCGCCGCGCTTCGTCGCCTTCCTCGGGCCGTTGCTGGCCGGTTCGATGATCGTCTCCTTCGGCGGATTCGGTCAAGCCGCGATGGTGCTTGCGTCCATCTATGTCCTGGGCATCATCGTGGCACCGTTCCTGCCTGAGACCAAAGGTAAGGTGTTGCCGGCGTAATGTCCTACCCCCGCTCGCGAAGGCGAGTTATCGCGGTTCCCGCGCCGAGCGCGTCGAACTTCACCGGCGGACAGGCACGTTACCGCCGGCGATCGCCATAATCTAACAGGTTCATTCGTCAACCTGTGGCCCAACCACGGGCGTCGCTTCACCATGCAGAGGCGAACTCGGGGGCCGCAAGAGTCCGATGGAGGCACCGTTTCGCAGGCTCGGACCGATTTCAAAATGTTCGATCAGAAGCTTTTCCGCGCGATTCGTGTCCCTCTCCTGAATCGCGGTAAGTATCGCCCGTGGTGGTCGATGAGATACCGGTTGATGCTGGGTATGTTCTCGATCTTGTGGCGCCGCTCCATGTGCGACTGTTCCAGCAATTTACCGATCGCCACATAGACGCTCAGCAGCGTCGGTGAATGGGCCGCTTCTACTATCGACAAATGGAAGTTGAAGTCGGCGGCACCACCGCACGCTGGGTCTTTGACGGTCTCGACAATCGTCTGGAAGGCGCCCGCCATCTTGTGCAGATCGGCGCCCCGAGCCCTCCTGCAGGCCAATCGTATCGCCTTGCTTTTCTATGGCGATCCGAACCTCGACGAGGTCGTCGACGACATCGGCCTCCTGCGCCAGGACAAAGCTGAAATATTCCGAGAGCGCGTGGAAGTCGGGCTCGCGAAGGACCGTGCCATAACCGCGCTGTATATCGACGGCGCCAATTGCCGCAAGTGATCGCAATGCCTCTCGGATGACCGGTCGGCTGGACGCTTCGTCTTCAACGATGTCGGCAAGGGCCTTCACGTTTAGCACACCCTGAGGCGCAAAAACTCCGTGCTCAGCGAGGTGCCCACATAAGGCATTGAGTCAACTGGGTGCGTTGGCGGACAAAGAGGTCACGCGTCCGGAAAACCATGGCACCGGCCTGCTGCGCGGTCGCCTTGGCCACCACGAAGCGCATCGTCGGCCTACCGGCCGCCTCCGCGATCGCTTCGGCATCGGCCGCATCGTTCTTCTGACGTTTGACGAAAGGCTTGACGTAGGCCGGAGAAATGAGGCGGACCTCATGACCGAGTTCGCCAATCTCGCGCGCCCAATAGTGAGCTGTCGCGCAGGCTTCCATCGCCACCACACAGCGGGGCTGGTTGGACAGGAATGTCAGCAGCTGATGGCGCGAAAGCTTCCGGCGAAAGGACACGCTTCCGTCGGCACGTGCGCCGTGAAGCTGAAAGACCCGTTTTGCGAGGTCCAGGCCGATAATGCTAACGTCGTTCATGGATGCCGCCTCCTCATTGTGACGTTGTTGCAAACATCACTCTGGCACACTCGATCCCGTCGGGAGGGGGCATTCACTCCGTCACTTCTGGTATTGGTCGTCGGGGACGGGTTCCATCCAGATGACGTTGATGCCGTCGAACATTTCGTTCACCGCGATATGCGTCATCGCAGAGGTCGCGGTTGCCCCATGCCAATGCTTCACCCCCGGCGGGACCCAGACCACGTCGCCGGGCCGCATCTCCTGCTTCGCGTCACCCTCGCTCTGCACCCAGCCTAAGCCGGTCGTGACGATCAGCGTCTGGCCAAGGGGATGGCTGTGCCAGACGGTGCGGGCTCCCGGTTCGAAGGTCACGCTTCCCGCCCCTGCGCGCGACGGAGCAGACGTCTGGAAGAGCGGATCGATGCGGACGGTCCCCGTGAAATATTGGGCCGGCCCTTTGCTCGGCGCCTGGGTCCCGGCGCGGGTGATCTGCACACCGCTGGCCGGCTGTTGCGCCTGGGCGAAAGCCGGTGCGGCCGCCAGCGCCACGAGCACGCTCATCGCACGGGCGATACGTCTGCGCGTCAACATGGTCTCTCCTTCCATCGTGTCATCGGGATGCGATGATGCGTTCAGCCACATCACCCGCATGCGCTAAACTAAAGCCGGGCCCCGCATCGAATAGTCGCCATAGCCCGCATGGACCTATGAGCAACGCTCATGAAACGGCGGCGCTTGTCCGCGTACAGGCGGAAGGAAACGCCGGGAACCGACGTGTTGCGAGCCAGCGGCCATGACCCGCGAACGGGCCGCCTATGCCAGCACGGATGCGAGCTGCGGCCATCCCGTGCCGCGGTTCAGGACAGCGCCGCCTTGACGTTGTCCGGCGAGAACGGCACGCGGCGAATGCGCACGCCGGTGGCATCGAACACCGCATTGGCGATGGCGGCGGCGACGGCGCGGATCGTCGGCTCCCCAGCCCCCGAGGGCGCGCTTTCAGGGCGATCGATCAAGATGACGTCGACCTCCTCCGGCGTCTCGGTGATATCGAGAATGGGATAGGTCTGCCAATCGACGCTCGTCACGCTCTGCATGTCGAAGGCCACCTCTTCCCACAGCGTGCGGCTGATGCCTTGCAGGATGTTGCCTTCGATCGCATGACGCAGCCCGTCCGGGTTGATGACCTGGCCGCAGTCATGGGCGATGGTGAATTTGCGCGCCCAGATCTTCCCGCTCGAGCGGTCGACCTCGACTTCGGCGACGATCGCGACCCGGGTGCCGCTGCGCTGCACATAGGCAAAGCCGCGGCCAGACACCTTGCTGCCGGTCTGATCGTTGCGCGGTGACGCCCGCCTCTGCCAGCCGGCCTTTTCCGTGGCGGCGTCGATCACCGCGAGGTCGCGCGTGTCGGTGACATGCTGCCGGCGGAATGCCACCGGATCGAGGTTGATCGCCGCCGCCACCTCGTCGATGAAGGATTCGCTCGCGAAATGGATCTGCGGTCCCACCGGGTCGCGCAGATGCGAGGTGCGCAGCGGCGACCCGCGCTCGAGCAAGGGGGCGATCGTCTCCCAATAGGTGTGCCGGTTGTCGAAGGCGTAGGAGTCTTCGGGAACGCCGAAGCCGTCGGCCGATTCCAGCGGCACGCCGATCAGATGGCCCGCCAAAGTGTCGCGCGGCCGGCTTTCATCATAGCTGACATCGACGCGGGAGAAGGCCTTGCTCATGAACTCGTAGGCGATGACCTTGCCTGCGGCGTCGATCGCGGCGCGGGCGCGATGGATCGAGGCAGGCCCTTTCGGGTCCCACGCGGTGCCCTGGTCGCGCATATATTGCAGCCGCACCGGCTTGCCCACGGCCTTCGACAGGAGCGCTGCGTCCATCGCCACGTCGCCGGCATCGTTGCGCCCGTAGCTGCCGGGACCCTGGACCCAGATTGCATGGACGCTCTCGACGGGAACGCCGAGAATGGCGGCGACGCCGTCGCGGGTGAAATGCGGCTTCTGCGATCCGGTCCACAGCGTGACCTGGCCGTCGCGCACATCGGCAATGGCGCAGGCCGGCCCCATGCTGGCATGGGACTGGAACGGCCACTCATATTCCGCTTCCACCACGCGCGCGGCGGTCCTGAACGCGGCCGCGACATCGCCGATCGTCCGGCCCTCGGCCTGCCTTTGGCGCACCGGCGCATGGCGGATGTGAGCGTAGAGCGCGGCCTGATCGGGAAATGGAGGCTTCGCTTGCGACCACTCGACCCGCAACTGGCCCGACGCCTTGATCGCGTCCCATTCCTTATCGGCGACGACGCCGAGGAAGCCCTGGTTCCAGACGGCCTTTGCGCCGGCTATGTCGCTGATCGAGGCTTCGTCGACCTTGACCGGCACCGCGCCCGCGACGCTGGGGCGGATCATCCGGCCATGGACCATTCCGGGGACCTTCACATCGGTGACAAAGTCGAAGCGGGCAAAGACCCGCGGCGCGACATCGTCGCGTTTGATCGGCTGGCCGACGACCCGATAGTCCTTCGGGTCTTTCGGCGCGGCCTTGCCCGGGGCATAAAGCGCGTTGCCGATCCGGCCGTTCCACGCGAGCCGGACGTCAAAATAGCGACCGCCGATCAGCTCGGCGTAGGATACCTTCTGGGAGGCGTCGTTCTGCGCACTCACCACGCCATCGGCGACCTGCAGCCGATCGGCCGCAACGCCGAGCCGGTCGGCAGCCATCTCGACCAGCACGCGGCGGGCTTCGGCAGCGGCGGCGCGCAGTTGCCTGCCGCCGAGCTGAACACCGGTCGAGCCCGACGCGCCGCCCTGGTTGACGCTGGTCGCGGTGTCGCCCATCACGACCCGGACCACACCGACCGGGACGTCGAGCTCTTCGGCGACCATTTGCCCGATGGCGGTCGCCAGGCCGTGGCCCATGTCGATCTTGCCGAAATAGGCCGCGACCGAGCCATCGGCATTGACCGCCACATAGGTCGAGAGCTGATCCGGCGTCAGCGGCGGCTTCACGGCCGCCGCGGCGCCGGACGCGCCTTGAGCATGAGCGCTATCGAGCGCAAGCGGCGCGCCGATCGAAACCACGAGCGCGCCGCCCGCCCTGAGGAAAGCGCGGCGGGACAGGTTGGGGTCCATGCTGGTCATGACGTTCGCCCTCAGCTCATTGCCGCGCGTTTCACCGCGCGGATGATGGCGACATGCGTGCCGCAGCGGCATTTCAGCCCCTCGAGGGCGTCTCGGATCTGCGCGTCGGTCGGCTTCGCATTGTCTCGCAGAAACGCGGCTGCGGTCATGATCCAGCCGTTGATACAGTAGCCGCATTGCGGCACCTGCTCTTCGACGAAAGCGGTCTGAAGCGGGTGCGGCTGCTCGGGCGTGCCAAGGCCGGCGAGCGTGACGACCTTGCCATCGCCAACGGCCGAGACCGGCGTCACGCAGGAGCGGATCGGCTGCCCATGGAGATGCACGGTGCAGGCTCCGCACTGCGCGAGACCGCAGCCGAACCGCGGATTGTTCAGGCCGAGATCGTCGCGCAGGGCATAGAGCAGCGGCATGTCCTCGTCGGCTTCGATCGTGTACGCCGTGCCATTGACGTGGAGCGCATAGCTTTGCCTCATAGGCCTTCCTCCCTGCGTTCGAAATCCGGAAGGCCTCGCCCCTAAGGCGTGTCACACCTGCGAAGCGGCCCAGAATCTTGCCAACCGTCGACGTCGATTGCTCGGCTGAACGAACCGCGCCTCCAGGCGACATTCTCGGACCGGCAGGCGCACCCGTCGCGCTGATCTCTCGCTCTGTCCGCAGCCGTCGCAAGCTCGCTCAGTTAGCACCGGATCGAGCAGGTCGATTAGGGCCTCAACCCGGCATGACGCTATGAGTCAAGCTCATGAAAGCGGGAGGCGCGGCCGATCCCGGCATCGCTTTCTCCATCTCGGCGACTCGAAAAAGCATCCTGTCGATCGGCGACATCCTCGCCCGCGGGACATTCTGCCGCCGCCGCCGGGCATGTGGCCCGCCAATTTCGGCTTTCGCCGAGGCTCCGACGTCGCACAAGAGAAGATGGGCGTCCTGCGGAACGAAGAGACGTCAAGACCTGCCTTCATTGATGAATGCTGCTCACGTGCCTATGCGACGGCAGACGGCTAATCTCGACTGTTGGCCTCTGCTAGAGGTGTCGTTTCCCGCGCCGCTCCCGACCAGGCAAGCGGCGTGGTCCCTTCTTCTTCCATGCACCGGATGATGTCTGCGGTGTATCATGCCAGTTGATCATGCTCTGCGTCCGCTGAGATCCGCCTTGCTGACCGATCGGCCGGCGGACATATTCCGGTTTCTTCGCGATGCCATGATCGAGGGCCGGCGCTGCGCCCTTGTCACCTTGGTCGAGATCATCGATGGCGCGTCACGAGCGTTGGGCGCCCACATGGCTGTGAGCGAGGATGGCAGCTATTGCGGCTTTGTATCGGGAGGCTGCGTCGAGGCGGCGGTCGCGAGAGAGGCGCTCGAGGCCATTTCAACAGGCAGCGACCGTGTCTGCCGCCTCGGAAAGGGGTCGCCCTATTTCGACATCGTGCTCGCCTGCGGGGGCGGCATCCGCCTGACCATTCATGTGTTGCGGACGCCCGATTGCCTCGACGCCGTGCTTGCGGCAATGGCTGCACGCAAGAGCATAGGCCTTGCCTATGACCCGCACCGACAGACCCTGTCACTTGACGAGGCGCCGACGACTGGCTGGCACGACGGATCCTTCACATCCGTCTATCGTCCTGATCCCCAGATACTTCTGTCCGGGACCGGCCTTGAAAGCCTATCCCTCACCAAGGCGGCACGCGCGGTCGACCTAGACATCGTTCAGGCCGATGCCGATCTCGTCTATTCGTCAGCCGATCGGGACACCGCGATCGTTCTGCTCCATCACGATATCGAGAAGGAATTGCCAGTGCTGAGGTCCGCCCTGCGGTCGGAGGCCTTTTATATCGGGTGCCTCGGCAGTCGCAGGACCCACGCGCGACGAAGGGAGATCCTGCAACAGCAGGGCTATTCAAGCGAACAGCTCCAACGCATCCATGCGCCGATCGGCCTGTTCGGGCCGGCGCGCGACGCGCGGTCGCTCGCGGTCTCGGTGCTGGCGGACATCCTGTCTCATGTCGAACGGCGGCGGCAGGAAGCCATCAGTCTCGGCCAATAGCTTCGCTCCGCGACAGCCCTCAGAGCTACAGCTCTACCGGCGAGCGGATTCAGGCTAGGAGCCGTTCGGCGGAGCCGGAGTGACCCGCTCGCCGCGATACCGCAGCGCGTCAATGAGAAGTACGAAGGCCGCTGAGTGCTGGCGACGGCTCGGATAATAGAGGTGATATCCAGACCACGGAGGACACCAGTCTTCGAGAACGCGAATGAGGCGCCCTTTGGCGATATGAGTGCGCGCAATGTCTTCCGGAACATAGGCTAGCCCATAGCCGGATAGAGACGCCTTGAGAATCTGGAAGATGTTGTTG